>NZ_MNBL01000046.1 GCF_001879695.1 Nioella sediminis | reverse complement strand
GCCGCCCCGGCCACGGCGGTTCCTGCAAGGAACCCCCGGCGGGTGGTGCCGTTCTTGTGGGGGCTGTCGGTCATGTCCGTCCTCCGCTCAGCTTCGTCTGTCATTGGTGTCTTGCTCATCTCTTTGCTCAGCCTCCGGTCACGATCACGGACTGGTTGGGCGGAATGTCCACGGTGCCCATGCGGCGGATATAGGCCTCGGCCACCTCCCAGATCGGCGGGCCTTCGGTGCCTTCGTTGACGCTGGCCCATCCGGCGACCGTGTAGGTCGTGGCGGGGTCGATCAGTTCACCGGTACGCAGCAGGGTCATGTCGCTGATGCGGCTGCCCTGAGGCTGGCTGATGTCGATGCGGTAGCCCATGCCACCCACGCGCACCATGTCGCCGCCCTGCTGATAATAGGGATCGGTGTTGAACAGGTTGTCGGCCACGTCCTCCATGATCACATGCAGGAATTCGCCGGTCATTTCCGTGCGGTAGCAGTTCGGGTAGCTCATCGCCGTGGCGCTGAAGAGATCTTCCTTGGTGATGTCCTGCCCCGCGGGCACGCTGGTGCCCCACCGGAAGCCGGGCGACAGCGCGATATCGGCGTCGCGTTCTTCCAGCATGGCCTGGCACAGCAGATCGTCCCAGGTGCCGTTGAAATTGCCGCGCCGGTAGAGCGTATTGGCGGTCTGGCCCAGAACCTCGCCCAGTTCCGCCTCGTAGGGCGCGCGTTCGGCGTCGATCAGCGCGGCCATATCCGCATCGGGCGTGATCACGTCCGAGAAGATCGGGATCAGGCGATAGCCATAGCCCTGAACGCCGCCATCGCGCACATCAAGGTCAAGGCGGCTGACGAATTTGCCGTGGCTGCCGGTGGCGATGACAAGCGTATTGCCGACGATCACCGGTTCGGGCAGTGCGTCATGGGTGTGGCCGGTCAGGATTACGTCGATGCCGGGCACCCGGCTGGCCAGTTTGCGGTCCACGTCAAAGCCGTTATGCGACAGCAGCACCACGACCTCGGCCCCTGCCCCGCGCACCTCCTCGACCATCTCGGCCACGCGTGCTTCGCGGATACCGAAGGACAGGTCGGGGAACATCCAGCCGGGGTTCGCGATCGGCATGTAGGGGAAGGCCTGCCCGATCACGGCGATATTGACGCCGTTCTGTTCGAACATGCGGTAGGGCTCATAGGCCGGTTCGTCCCACATGGAATCGAAGATATTGGCGCCCAGGAACGGGAAGTTCAGCTCGTTCTCGACGATCTCGGTCACCCGGTCGATGCCCAGGGTGAATTCCCAATGCGAGGTCATGGCATCGACGCCAAGCGCGTTCATGGCGCGGACCATGTCGCCGCCATTGGTGCGCAGCGCGGTCAGGCTGCCTTGCCATGTGTCGCCGCCGTCCAGCAGCAGCGCGCCGGGGCGTTCGGACCGGATATGGTTGATCACGGTCGCGGCCCGGTCGAGCCCGCCAAGACGCCCATATTGCGCGGCCAGCGCCTCGAAATCGCCATAGGTCAGCGCATAGGCTTCGGGGCTGCCGGGCTGGATATTATAGAGGTCGAGGAAATCCGCGCCAGTCACGTGGGGCGGCAAGCCGTTCACTTCGCCCACGCCCAGATTGATCTGGGGTTCGCGGAAATAGATCGGTTTCAACTGCGCATGGATGTCGGTGATATGGATCAGCGTGACATTGCCCACGGCCTCCATGTTCAGCAGGTCATCCTGGGTCATCAGGCGCTGTTGCGCGGCCAGGCGGCCCCACCGTCCGGTGCCAGAGGCCCCCAAAATGGCAGAAGCTGCAACCGAAGCCTGGAGAAATTCGCGGCGGGAAATCATGCGTCAGTTCCGTTTTGCAAGCATGTGTCTATTGATCCCCCCAACCAAAGGTCGGAGGGTCTTGTCATGTTTTCAGGCCCTTAGCGGGTCTTCTTGATGTCAGTTGCGGACCGAGGGAGCCTCGACCGACAAACCGTTACCACGCGAAGAGACGTAGAGTTCCAGCGCGGTCAACTCATCCGAGCCACGGCCGAAAGTTTCGGCGCGCGTATCGGTGATGCAGCCCCGCAAACGGCGGTGAATGGACCCGACACCGGCCCATTTCAGGCGGTAGACGGGGAAGCCGTTCAACTGACCCTGAGACAGGTGGTCGGCCCGCAGCATGTTGCCGTAATTGTCTTCGTGGCAATTGGCGCAGGACAGGTTCAGCTGGCCAAAGCGGGTGTAGTAGAGATCCCGGCCCTGTTCCCAGTATTCCTGTGCTTCGCCGTCGATCTGCACATTCATCGGCAGGCCGCGCGACTGATACGAGATCATGGTCGTCATCGCCAGCATCGGGCCGCTTTCCCAGCCCCAGGCTTCCGCCTCCATGCGCTCTGTCCGGCAGTTGTTGACGTAGTCCTCCATCGCCCACAGCTCGCCGTCCTCGTTCACATGCGGCATCTGCGTGCGAACGCCGGCCATGCTTTCTGCGTCGCCGTGGCAGGACGCGCAGGATTCCCCTGCCTCGCCATCCACCTGGGTCCACAGATCCAGCCCCTCATCCACATAGAGCATGCCCGGATTGTCGAAGTCATCCATCTGGACGGCTTGAGTCTCGTCCGACCGGAATACCCAACCCGAGATGATCTCGGGGACATATTCCATGTGCTCCGGCGCTTCGGTGCGGGTGACGAACACCTGTCCGTCGATCACCAGCTCGGCGCTTTCGTCACCGAGAGCCGGGGCCACCATAACGGTCCCGGCCAGCAGTACGGCCATCGTGGCTCTGCGTGCGTTTCCTGGCATCTTGATCCTCCCTGTTATTCTCGTTTCCTGGATGCCAGCGATCAGAAGCTCTGGTCGTTGGTGGATGTGTAGACATCCCCATCATCGTCATACCAGGTGAAGGTAAACGTGCCGGGTTCGGGCACGGTGGCATCGAACTCGAAATAGGGGTTGGTCGAGATAGCCGGTTCCAGCGTGACGTCGATCACCATTTCACCGTTATATTCGGCGGTGAAGCGGTTGATGATCTGGCGCGGGATCAGGTTGCCATCGCCATCACGGCGAAGGCCCGATTCCATCGGGTGGCTGATCAGGGTTTTGACTTCGACAACGGCACCGGCCTCGGTGGCACTGTCGACTCGAACGCGGGGGCGAACACCTTCCATGGGTCTTACTCCTCCTTCTTTCGCTCAGCCGCCGCAGCCGCCGATGGTGACTTTGACTTCTTGCGCGGCCATCTGGTAGCTGCCGTCGGCCATCTCGGCCACGACCACCACATCCTGGGTTTCCGCAAGACGGATACGCGTCGAGGCCCGCGACACCGCGGCCAGCGGGCCGAAGGCGAAGGTCACGACACCCGGATTCGGGTTGCCGGCGGCAAAGATGGTGATGCGCGCGGCGCCTTCGGCTTCCACTTCAACCGGCACGGTGTTGCCGTTTTCCGCGATTTCCGGCGCGGTGATGATGATCCCGCCTTCGGATGCCTCCGCGCCGCCGGTGAAGGCCGCCATCGCGTCTTCCAAAGACTGGGCCGAGGCCGAGCGCGGCAGGATGCCCGCCACAGCTGCGGCGCTGAGCGCCGTGATCAGCGCTTGTCTGCGCGTCAGGTTCATTTTCATCTCCTCCTGAGTGTCTCGTATAAAGCCGACTATAAAGCCGACTATAAAGCCGACTGTCAGTCCTGAAGCGTCATCAGGTAGGCGACCACGTCTTCCACCTGCTGCGCCGTCAGGATCGACTGACCGGTCAAATCTTCGCGTACATTGATGAAGCCTTCGCTCACGTAGAAGGCTGGCATGATCGTGTCAGGGAACACGTTTTTCGAGTTCACGATGATCCCGCGCAGATCCGCCTCGGACCAGCGGTCTCCGACACCGTCCAGCATCGGTCCTACTTCGCCATGGAACGGCTGATCCGCCATATCGCTGTTCTCGTGACAGGCCAGGCAATTGCCAAGGCGGCGATTGATGAAGACCTCGCGTCCGGCCGCAGCATCGCCCGGCACACCGGTCAACGAAGCCTCGACCTCTCCGTATTCGCCGAACACGACGTCAGCATGCGCAACCTCGTCCGCGAACGCCGGAGCGGCGACCATAAGCACGCCAGCTGCAAGAGCTGTAAGTTTCACGTCCATTCCTCCCGTTTGTATTCTTCCGTCCACAATAGGGCGCGGGGACGATTCCTTGCAACATTAAATTCGCATTTATGAATTTGTAGCGCAGGAATCTTGCCCGTCACCATCACTCGATGATCCCCATTTCTGTAAGTCTTCTCGCATGATAGCGCTGGAATCCCTCGTCGCCGTCATAGCCGTGCTCCTGTACCCAATGGAGCAGATTGAACGTCGTCCACCCGCCAAATGCCCCCGGCATCGTCGCCACGCTGGCCTGTACGGCGGTCTGGTCCTCGGGCACCTCTTCGGGCATGAACATTAGCGTCGGCGTGAACAGAATGCCCCACCGGCGGGCGATGTCGCGCTCGCTCATCGCCTCTCCGTCGAAGTCGGTGACTTCAAGGCTGCCATGCAGATTCAGCCGGACCACGAAGAAATCCTCATCCAGCATCGCGGCGATATCCTCGCGCGAGAACACGTTTTCATGCATCTCGTTGCAGTAGATGCATCCGCGTTGTTCAAAGAGGATCAACAGACGCTGGCCGTTGGCATTGGCGTCACCCAGATCCTCGCGCAGGTCGAGGAAGGTTTCCTCGATCCAGGTCTCCACATGAAGGCCGTTATCGTCCAGTTCGGCGAGTGCCGGAAGTGCCGTGGCCACGCCGAGAACGAGCCCGGCAAGCCCCGAAAGTAGCTGTTTCATGGTGCGTTCCTCCCGATCATGGTCATCCGATGCCCGTCCAGTCCGGGCCATAGTCGATCATCCATTGCGCCACGACATTGATCGAATCCGTTGCGATCAGCACGGCAAAGACGATCAGCAAGACGCCCATTCCCTTTTCCACCTTGCCCATGTGCCGGCGAAACCGCCCCATCCAGCGCATGAACGGCCCGACAAACGCGGCGGCCACGATGAACGGCAGTGTCATGCCGAGCCCGTAGACCATCAGCAGCAGCGCGCCCTTCGTGGCGGTGCCCGCATCCGCCGCTGTGAACAGGATCGCGGCCAGAACCGGGCCTACGCAGGGTGTCCAGCCGAAGGCGAAGGCCAGCCCGATCACATAGGCCCCGACGATGCCCTTGCCGCGGTCGATCTGGTTGTCGGCGCGCAGCTGGCGGTAGAGAATCGGGATCTTGACCACGCCAAGGAAATGCAGCCCCATGGCCAGAATGATCGCCGCCGCGATCCAGCGCAGCACCGGCATCGCATCGCGCACCGCCTGCCCGAAACTGGACGCGGCCATACCGAGCGCCATGAAGATGGTCAGGATGCCAAGGCTGAAGGCAATTGCGGGTAAAATCGCCTGCCTGCTCGCACCACGGCTGTCGCGGGCTGCGGCCAGGTCATCGGCGCTCATCCCCGCGAGATAGGACAGGTAGAAGGGCACAATGGGCAGGATACAGGGCGACAGGAACGACAGAAGTCCCGCAAGCGCCGCGCCGCCAAAGCTGATGTCGAACATGCGCCTGCCCTCCCCTGCACTTGCCATATTCACACATTCAAAATACATTATATGTGAAAGGCGTCAATCATGGGTATGCCGATGAATGCCAAACTTCTTGTCGCGGCCTGTGTCGCAGCGCTTGGCCTGGCCAGCACTGTGGCTGCGGATACCGCCCTCGTGATGGTCGAACAGGATGGCTGCGTCTACTGCCGCCGCTGGCACACGGATGTGGGCGAGATCTATCCTCTGACCGAATTCGCCGAAACCGCCCCGCTGCACGTCGTGGATCTGCATGACCTGCCCGACGACCTGACCTTCGCCAGCCGCGTAGTCTTCACCCCCACCTTCGTTCTGGTCGAGGACGGGCAGGAAATCGCCCGCGCCGAAGGCTATGTCGGGGATGAACTGTTCTGGATGCATATGGACCTGCTGTCACGTCGGCTGTCCGAGCATCGCAACGCGGTCTCGTCCCCGTGAGGACCATGGCCCTCTCTTGCCCCCCGCCGGGCCGGGGTTCCGCTCGGACGTCAGAGAGACGCGGCTTTGGAACCAGGACGAGACTTGCCAAACGGACTGAAACCACACGGGAAACCTTCGTAAACGCTGGACTATTCCACCCTGATCGGTCCATATGCCCCACAATTGCGCCAAAAGGCGCAGTCGACCCGACAATTATGCAAGGGGCGTGGGAAAATGGGTCTACCGGCGCGGCTAGCGGACCTTGAGGGCGACGAGATGGAGCGGCTTGCCAACAACGCAACCGAAGCTGCCCAGTTGCTCAAGGCTGTCAGTCATGAAGGCCGCCTGATGATCCTGTGCCACCTTGCCACCGGTGAAAAATCCGTGACCGAGCTGGAACAGCTGCTGGCCGCGCGTCAGGCGGCGGTGTCGCAGCAACTGGCCCGTCTGCGGCTGGAAGGTCTTGTTACGACCCGGCGCGACGGGAAAGTGATCTGGTATCGTCTCTGCGATGAGCGCGCGATCAGAATTCTTGAACTCGTCTACGATATGTTCTGTAATCCCGAGATGCCCGAGGCCTGACCGACGGTGGCCCGGTGCGTTTGGGAGGACGCCTGATGCCAGAGATTTCCGACGCCGGACTTGCGGCCCTGATCGGGCTCGCGACGGGTATGATTCTTGGCCTCGCCTCCCGGATCGGCCGGTTCTGCTCGCTCGCCGCGATCGAGGATGCCAGCTATGGCGGCAACGACAACCGCTTGCGCATGTGGGGCATTGCGCTCGGCGTGGCGATCCTGGGCACC
>NZ_MNBL01000045.1 GCF_001879695.1 Nioella sediminis | reverse complement strand
CCCCGCCGATATCTTCTATCTGACCCGCTGGTCCATTGTCGGGGCTGTCGCGGGTGGTCTGCTCTTCGGGGTTGGCATGGCATTGGCCGGCAATTGCGGCTTCGGCGCATTGGCCCGGATCGGTGGCGGCGATTTTCGCTCTGGCGTGGTGGTGGTCACAATGGGCATCACCGCCTATGCCACCATTTCCGGCCCGCTTTCGGGGCTGCGTCTGGCCCTGGTTCCGGGCCAGTCCAGCGAAAGCCCCTCCGGCATCGCCCAGATGCTCGAAAGCGCCATCGGTCTGCCCCCCCTGGCGACCGCCACCCTCATTGCCGCCCTCCTGGCAGGGCTGGCCATGCGCGGCGCCGACTGGTCGGAGTTTCGCCCCCATGCGATCTGGGCGGCCATCGTCGGGGTGACCATCGCCGCCACATGGGGCGCTCTGCAATGGCTGCATTTCGAAAGCTTCGAGTCGATCAGCGTCGCAAACCACACTTTCGCCGCCCCGATCGGAGAAACCATCCTTTTCGCCATGACCTCCAGCGGCACGGCCGTGACATTCGGCATGGGCTCGGTTCTGGGCGTGGTCGCGGGGGCCTTTCTGGGCAATACCCGCCTGGGTCACTTCCGGTGGGAAGCCTGCGACGATGCGCGCGAGCTGGGGCGGCAACTGGTCGGGGCCTCGATGATGGGCGTGGGCGCGGTGCTGGCCAGCGGCTGTTCCATCGGTCAGGGGTTGTCGGCCTTTTCTGTCCTCGGCCTCTCGGCCCCTGTGACGCTGCTCAGCATCTATGCAGGTGCCCGGATCGGTCTGCATTTCCTGATCTATGGGCAGGGTTTCCGCAACGCGGACTAAGCGTTTCCGCAGAAGTCTTTGTGATCGGGCCATAATCCCCTAGACTTCGCGCAAGGCGGGGGCCGCAGGGAACAAGGCAGGCGCATATGGCGATAGATTGGAACAAGGAACGCCAGAATGGCTTCGTCCTGCTGGCCCTGCTGGCCTGGCTGATCGGGGCCAGCCCGCATCTGATGGGTTGGGCCTTGTCTGGATCGCCCCCCGACGCGCTGGTCTGGAACCTGACTCACTATCATGTCAGCTATCAGGAGTTCGGCTTTCTGCGCCGCGGTCTGATCGGGTCCGTCATGGCCCCCCTCTTCGCGGTACTGCCGGACGGGGGCGTGGCCGAATATGGCGTGATGCTCGGGCTCGATCTTCTGTTGTGCATGGCTCTGGCCGTGGCCGCCTCCCGCCTGTTCCTGCCGCTTGCGGATGCCGCCCCCGGACAGCGATTCCTTGCCGCCGCCGTACTGATCGCGCCCGTGGGAATGATGCAGATGGGGTACGACATGGCGCGGCTCGATCATGTGAATTTCGTGCTGACCGGGCTGGCAGTCGCGTCAATCCTGAAAGGCCGCGCGTGGCTTGCCGCGCTCCTCATGACCACCGCCATGCTGGTGCATGAGGCGGTGCTGTTCTACGGCGTCCCCGTCGTGGTCGCTCTGGCCCTGCGCCGGTCCATGACCGATGCCGCGACCATCGCGCTGCCTGTCCTAGCCGCCACGATCGCGCTGATGCTCTGGGGCGGAGCCGAGATCGACCTGGCCACCGCCCTGCCACCCGAGGCCAATCTCGCCGCCTCCGTCTGGACCCGGGAGATCATGGAACCGGCCCGCGGCTTCCCGCCCTCACATTACCTGATCGCGGCCTATGCGGCGCTTGTGCCGCTGCTGCTGCTCCATCGTCACTACCGGCTGAACACCGCGGCGCCTGACCTGCTCCTCTTCGCCCCCGGCGCCACGCTTGCGCTGTTTGCCCTCGGCGTCGACTACGGCCGCTGGTCGCATTGCCTGTTCTTCTCTGTCCTGCTGGTTCTGGCGGCGGCCCCGATGCTCGGCCGCAGGCGCGGCGCAGACCTTTCGCCCCTGCCCGTCAAGATCGCCATCGCCCCCTGGCTCTTCCCCCTTGGCCCGATCGGCATCGCGCTGCTCTACCCCTTCATCCCCTGGATCGTCTGACCCTTTCATCTTGGGTGAAATACCTCGGGGGGTCGCAGGGGGGCAGCGCCCCCCCGACGGCACGGCGAGGGCTCCCTGAAAGGGGGCTCGAGACGGGCCGTTCCCCGCCCCACGCCTGCCACGGATCACTCGGCCAGAATGACACTCACCCGGCGGTTCTGGCGGCCCTTCTTCTCGATCTTGCCAAGCGTCACCTTGCCGATCTCGCCGGTGCGCCGCACATGGGTGCCGCCGCAGGGCTGCAGGTCGATCTGGCTCGCCCCCTCTTGGCCGATCCTGACCAGCCGCACCCGGCCCGCGCCCATGGGGGGCATGACCGACATGGTCTTGACCAGACCGGGATTGGCTTCAAGCTCCGCATCGGTGATCCATGTCTCGCTGACCGGCAGATCGCGGTCGATCAGGGCGTTCAGCTTGCCTTGCAGCACCATCTTGTCATCGGGCGCATCGGGCATGTCGAAATCGAGCCGCCCCTTCTCGGCGGAAATCGCCCCACCGGTCACCGGCAGCGGGATCACCACGGACAGAAGATGCAGCGCGGTATGCACGCGCATATGGGCAAAGCGCCGATCCCAGTCGAGCCGTTGCTCCACCCTGGCCCCAACCGGCGGCAGTTCCCCCGCCTCGGCGGGGACCA
>NZ_MNBL01000044.1 GCF_001879695.1 Nioella sediminis | reverse complement strand
CCCCCCGCCTCGGCGGGGACCATCACGATCTCGCCCCCCTCGCCCTTCACGGTCGTGGCAATCCGCAGCCGTCCGCCCGCCCAATCGAGCGTGCCGCTATCCCCCGGCTGGCCACCGCCCTGCGCATAGAAGAGCGCGCCATCCAGAACCACGCCACCTTCCTCGGTGATCCGCACCACCGTGCCCGGAGCGGATTTGCGATAGGCGTCTTCCATGAATAGCTGCTTGGTCATCAGGTCTGCTCCTCTTGCGGGGGCGCATCGGTGTCATCCCCGTCATCTTCAGTCTCCGCCCCGGTCAGGGCGGTCGTGGTCTTCAGCGCGTCCGGATTGCGGATCCAGATGTCACGCTGCGCGAAGGGGATCTCGATCCCGGCCTCGGCAAAGCGCTTGGCGATCTCGTGATTCATGTCACTCTTCACGCTCAGCATCCAGTTCACATCGCGCAGGATCGCCCGGATCTCGAAATTGAGGCTATCGGCCCCAAAGCCCTGGAAGATCACATTGGGCGGCGGCGTCAGCAGCACCATGGGATGGGCCTCGGCCACCTCTTTCAGAATGGTTTCGACCTGCCGCGTATCGGTTCCGTAGGCCACGCCCACGGGCACGATGACTCGGCCCGTGGCGTTGTGATGGGTCATGTTCGTGACCACACCGGAAATCAGGTCGGCATTGGGCACGATCACATCAGACCGGTCGAAGGTCTCGATCCGGGTCGAACGCACCGAGATTTCACGCACATATCCCGCGGTCGCCCCGATCTGGATCCAGTCGCCTTCCTTGATGGGCCGTTCCACCAGCAGGATGATGCCAGAGACGAAATTCGACACAATGGCCTGAAGGCCGAAACCGATGCCGACGGACAGGGCACCGGCGACAATGGCGATGGAACTGAGGTCGATCCCCGCCACGGTGATGGCCACCAGCGCAGCGAGGAAGATCCCCACATAGCCGGTGCCAGTGACAACCGCGTTGCGCCCGCCCGCGTCCAGTTTGGTCTTGGGCAGGACGGAGTTGCGCAAGGTGCTCTGGATCAGGCGGGTTGCGGTGTAGCCGACGACGAACACGATTGCGAAGCTGAGGAAACTGCGCGGGCTGATATGCACGCCGCCAAGGTCGAAGCCGAGGATCAGCTGTTCCCACAGATCCGCAAGCTGCGCCTGCCGCATGCCCCAGATCAACGCGAACACGGGCACCGAGGCCAGTGTCAGCAGAAAGCCGATCAGGGTCGGTGTCAGCGCCTCGTCCAGCCCGTCCTGCCGTCCGGTGAAGGCGCCGTAGACATTGGCCACCAGCCTTTGCAGAACCCCAAGAAGCGCCAGCAGCGACAGGGACAGAACGGCGGGAAACAGAAAGCTCGACCCGGCGGTGAAGTAGCCCACCCCGGCCAGCACCGGGCCCGCAAAGCCCAACAGCAGCACCGCGCGGCCGATCAGCCCAAAGACACGGGTGCGCAGGCTGGCCGGATCCTCAAGGTCGGACTGGGCCTTGGCATGCAACACCAGAAACCGCCCGAGACGGGCCAGAAAGAGGCCGGTCAGGATCACCAGCGGGAAGAAGATGACAAGCCGTTCCGCAGGCTGGAAACCTTCGCTTTCGGCGATGGCATCGACCAGTTGCGACACCCCCATCAACAGGCCGAGCCAGCCCGCCGCGCGCCGCCCGCGGGCCAGCTTGACCTCGGGCAGATTCAGTGGCCGCGCGGCCGTTTCGCGGGCCGGGAACACCTGCCGCCCGATCCAGATGGCGGCCGCGACGGTAATGGCGATCTGTGGGATCGCCGCCAGAATGACCGAGCCGCGCAGCCCCACGAAGCTGCTTTCCTCGACCGCCTGCGCCAAGGCAATCACCCCGAGCGCCGGCAGCCCGTGCTGCGCGATCGACAGGAAGAACACCGACAGCCGCGCCGTGGGCGAGCTTTCTTCCTGTTCCACCGGGCCGCGCATCATCCGTCCGACCCACCGCCACCCGCGCAGGATCAGCACCATGCCAACCAGCAGATAGAGTAAAACCAGCGGCAGGTTCTCGCTGAATTCCTCCTGGTAGATGGGTGAACTCCACAGCCGCAGGTTCTCGTTGGCCAGCGAATTGAGATAGGAGAAGACAGCCGTGATCGCGCCGGGCCAGTTGGCCGGGTTTATCGGCGACGGCTGCAATGTCAGCAACGCCCCGGCCTGTCGGCTGGCGAGCAGGCGGTCGATCTCGCCGATCAGCCCCTGCGCACGGCGCAGCTCTGCCTCTGCCCGCCGTCCGGGGGCCTCGGCCTCGGCCAGCCGGGCGCCAAGATCGGTCCGCTGGCTGGAAATCGCATCCGGCTCGGGGCTGCCATCCTCTGGCACCGGACCAAGCGCCACGATCTGGGCGCGCAGCGTCTCGATGCGCGCGGCATTGGTTCCGGTCGCGGCCCTGAATTGCTCGCGATACTCGGCGATCTGCGCCCGCAGCGTCTCAAACGCCGGATCGGAGGCGCGTTCGGCGTCGATCACCCCTTCGGCACGGTCGGCCAATTGAGTCCACTGGTCATAGTCCGGGCCGAGCGACGTGTCCTGCGCCCAGACCGGTGCGGTCAGCGCAGTAAGAACGACCAGACAGAGGACAAGGAAGCGGCGGATCATTGCCCGTTACTCGAAAACGGATGGCAGATCGCGCGGGGCGGCATCCATCCATGCAGGAACCGGCAGTCCCTTTTCGCGCAGGAAGTCAGGGTTGAACATCTTGGACTGGTAGCGTGTGCCGTAGTCGCAAAGGATCGTCACGATGGTATGGCCCGGCCCCATTTCGCGCGCCATGCGCACCGCACCGGCCATGTTGATGGCCGACGACCCGCCAACGCAGAGCCCCTCTTCCGACAGCAGGTCAAAGGCCATGGGCAGCGCTTCCGCGTCGGAGATCTTGTAGCTCATATCGGGTCGGAATCCCTTGAGGTTCGCGGTCTCGCGCCCCTGCCCGATGCCTTCGGTGATGGAGCCGCCCTCGGACTTGAATTCGCCCGTCGTATAGAAATTATGAACGCCAGACCCATCCGGGTCCGCAAGGCCGATCTTCACGCCCTTGGGCTGCAAAGCCATGCCGACACCTGCGATGGTGCCACCCGATCCCACGGCACAGATGAAGCCATCGACCTTGCCGCCGGTCTGATCCCAGATTTCCGGCCCTGTGGTCTCAATATGCGCTTGCCGGTTGGCCACGTTGTCGAACTGGTTGGCCCAGATCGCACCATTGGGCTCGCTTGCTGCCAGTGCCTTGGCCAGCCGTTCGGAATAACGCACGTAGTTGTTGGGGTTCTTGTAGGGTGCCGCTGGCACCTGCACCAGCTCCGCGCCTGCCAGACGGATCATGTCCTTCTTTTCCTGGCTTTGCGTCTCGGGAATGACGATGACTGTCTTGAACCCCATTGAGGCGCCCACCAGCGACAGGCCGATCCCGGTATTTCCGGCTGTGCCTTCGACAATCGTGCCACCGGGCTTCAGATCCCCCCGCGCGATGGCGTCGCGGATGATGAACAACGCCGCGCGATCCTTCACCGATTGGCCGGGGTTCATGAACTCGGCCTTACCGAGGATCTCGCATCCGGTGGCGTCGCTCAGCCGGTTCAGCCGGATCAGGGGCGTGTTGCCCACGGATGCTGCAAGATCTTTGTTGATGGTCATGTCCGGTCACTCCGCCGATATCTTGTGACCGCTGCGACAGCGGTCCTTGTTGCCTAGAAGGGATAGGCGCGCACAGCGCCAAACTCAAGCAGGTAGCACCGCAACGGCGATGTGCCTAGGCGCGCAGCCGGTCGCGGTTCAGCATCAACCATTGCACCGACAGAACCAGCGGCGCGTTCACCAGCTCACCCGCCTCCAACATGGTGACGAGCTGTTCGTAGGGCACCAGCAGGTTGCGGATGTTTTCGCCCTCGGACTCCAATCCACCCACCTTTCTGCGGTCATCGGACAGTTCGGTGATGCCGACATAGGATACCAGATATTGCGCAATCCCCCCCGGAGAGGGGTAATAGCCTGCCACCTTGTGCAGCGCTGTCAGCTCGGCATGTGCCTCTTCGCGGGTTTCGCGATAGGCGGTGTCCTCATAGCTTTCGCCTGCATCGACGATGCCTGCCACCGGTTCCAGCAGCCAGGGCTGCGGGTCGCCCTGCGCATAGGCCCCGATGCGCAGCTGTTCCACCAGCAGCACCATGTCGCGCGCCGGGTCATAGGGCAGCACCGTCACCGCATCGCCCACGTTGAAAATGGCGCGCGCACCAGTGTCTGACCAGCTGCCGTCGAAGCGGCGAAACCGGGTCTGGTATTCCTCGACCGTGAAGAATTTCTCGTATGGTCGCTCCAGCGAGGTCAGTTCCACCTCGTCGCGCGTCAACGGGCTGGAGACTGTCACCGGCCTGCGACGGGCGGCTGCCAGAACGTAGGATTGCGCACGCGCGCGGATGATCGGGAAGCGCGCTGCGACCTGCTCGGGCGTCTCGCGTCCGAAGGCGCGCATAACCTCGCCCGCCGCGATCAGCGTCAGCGGCCCCCATTGGTCCACCCAATCCGGCAGGTGCCAATCCGCACCGGGTTGCCACGGGGCCTCTTTCGGCATGAACACCCGCGCCGGAACCGGACCGGTCGCCCCCGCGACGGTGACATCGACCAGATCGTAGGAAAACGCCCCTTCGTAGAAATTCAGCCGGGTGATGTCGTCTTCCGTCAGCCCATGGGCCAGCACACCCTCGGCGGCGCGACCTGCATCCTCGACCAGCAAGGGAAAGCTCTCGCCCTCGGCGCAGGCAACGCGATATCCCGGCAGGTGGGCGGGTTCCGGCGTGAGGACACGGCCAAGAACGATATCCAGCAGCGGCTGATGCCGCAGCGTGCCAAAGAAAAACAGGGGTGTCATCGGGTCAGGTCAGCTCCAGCGGCGGTTTACAAACTCGGCCACGATCCCCGCAACCGCGCCTCCCCCGAACAAGATGATCAGCGTGGGCACCGCCGTCAACACCGACAGCCCATATTCCATCAAAAGTTCCAGCGCCGCGATCACCGCCTCTCCCGGCCCGTCATAGCGCAGCCGGGTGGACCGATAGAACATCTCGAATATACCGAAAATGGCAACCGCCCAGAAGGCGATCATGAAGGATGTCCGCACCCCGGTGGTGATCGCCATGGAGATCCCCTCGCCCACATTGCGGCCCATGGTCATCCAGCCCTGCCCGATACCAAGCGCCGTCACGATGGGGATCAGCCAGAACCGCGGCTGCCCCGGCGGCAGGGTCTCTGCATAAGCCGCCGCCGCGAAGAAACCGATGATGGCGAAGAGAACGGCGGAAACAAGCTTGGCGGTGGTCGGCATGGGATCAGCCCGGTCTGGTCACGGAAATCTGTGTGACATCAGTATTGCCGCTGTGAAAGCTTGCCGCGCAAGAGGTGAGATAAAAATTCCACATCCTGCGGAACCGGTCGTCAAAGCCCTGCGCCGCCACATCGTCCCATCTTTCGTTGAACGTCTCGTGCCAGCGGCGCAGCGTCTGGCTGTAGCTTTCCCCGAATTCGTGGCTGCCCGAGAACTGCAAGCCAGCCGCTTCTACCTGCTGACGTAGCACCGAGGGGCACGGCAGCATGCCGCCCGGAAAGATGTATTTCTGAATGAAATCGACGCCCCGCTTGTAAACCTGCCAGCGCGCATCCTGCACGGTGATGATCTGCAGCGCAGCGACCGCACCGGGCTTCAACCGGTCGCGCACGGTGGAAAAAAAGACCGGCCAGTATTTCTCGCCCACGGCCTCGAACATCTCGATCGAGGCGATACCGTCGAACTGGCCCTCGGTCTCCCGGTAGTCCTGCATGCGGATCTCGACCCTGTCCGACAGCCCCTGTCGTTCCATGCGCGCCACCGCGTAATCGTGCTGTTCCCGGCTGATCGTCAACCCGGTAATCCGCGCGCCGCGTTCCTTTGCGGCATATTCCGCGAACCCGCCCCAGCCGCAGCCGATCTCCAGCAGATGGTCGCCCGGTTTCACGCCGATCTTGTCGGCCAGCGCCGCGTATTTGGCCCTCTGCGCGGCCTCGGTCGATTCCTGCCCGGTTTCGAACAGGGCCGAGGAATAGGTCATCGTATCATCGAGCCAGAGCGAATAGAAATCATTCCCCAGATCATAGTGATACGAGATATTCTTCTTCGCCTGCCGCTTGGAATTGCCCTGCATCCAGAAGCGCAGCTTCTCATAGGCCCGCACCAGCGCCATGCCGAGGAAGCCGTCATAGACCTCGTCATTATCCGCATGGACCGCATCCATCAGCGCCTGAAGGTCGGGGGTGGACCAGCCGCCCTCCAGATAGGCATCACAGAACCCCAGATCGCCCTCACGGATCAGCCGGGCGAACACATCGAGATCATGCACCTCGCAAATGCCGAGCGGTCCGGGGTTCGTGCCTTCGGCCCGGAAGATACGCCCATCGGGCAGGTGGAACTCCAGCCGCCCGTTTTTCAGCTTGCTCACAGTCTGGAAGACTTGCACGAAATAGCGCGGCAGGTCGGTTTCTCCGACTGTCGTTGTCTTGACGCTCATGTCCCATCCCCTTGTCGCAAGCGTATCATGAACGCGAACTCCGTGTTCTGGCAAGAAATTTAACCTTTCAGGGCTTTGTAGGCCGCCAGAGCACGTTCCCGTCCCTCTGACAGCGCAATCATCGGAGAGAGCCTGTTCCGGATCGTTCGGGACCTCGGGATCGCGGCGGCGAAGTCCCGCGCCCCTGCCCCATGCAGCCAATGCGTGCGGTAAACTGCCTTCCGGTCGAACTTCTCGGCCTGCGTATCCGGGTTGAAAACTCGGAAGAACGGTGCGGCATCGGGGCCGGAGCCTGCCACCCATTGCCAGCCCATGGCGTTCGAGGCCGGGTCCCAGTCTACCAGCGTCTCGGCAAACCAGTCGCGCCCGATGCGCCAGTCCACCATCAGGTGTTTTGTGAGGTAAGACGCCACCAGCATCCGCGCGCGGTTGTGCATGCGGCCGGTGACGTACAGCTCCCGCATGGCGGCATCGACGATCTCCACCCCGGTCTCGCCGAAGCGCCAGCGCTCTGCCGCCTCGCCATCACCCTGCCAGGGAAAATCGTTCCATTCAGGCCGCCAGTTGCCGGTCAGGATTTCGGGCGAATGGAACATCAGGTGATAGGCAAATTCGCGCCAGACCAGTTCCTTGAGGAAATGTTCCGCCCCCTTGCCGCCTGCGCCCACCATCGCACGCCAGCCGGCATGCCAGCACTGACGGGGGGATATCTCACCATATGTGAGCGGTTCCGACAGGCCGGACGTGGCATCGAGCGCGAGGAAATCCCGGTCGTCGCGGTACCTGGCAACACGCCGGTCCATAAACTCTGTCAGTCTGTCCTTCGCGGCATGCTCCCCAAGCAGCAGATGTTTTTCGACAATCGCCGCGCCACGGCGCATCGGGGCGTCCAGGGCCCAGTCCTGAAGGGTCTCACTGTCAGGCATCCGATCGGGGAAGCGCAGCGCGGGCACCGTCAAGGGTGCGGGCACATCACGATCGCGCACCGCCTTCCAGTATGGCGTGTAGACCCGGTAGTACCCACCGGTTCCGGTTTCCACGGTCCAGGGTGCGAATAGAAGATGGGCGTTGAAGCTTTCGGCCTCGATCCCCCGGTCCCTCAGCGCCGCCTTGATCTTGCTGTCGCGGTCCCGCGCTTCCGGGTCGTAGAGCCGGTTCCACACCACCTTGGTCGCGCCGGTTTCCGCGATCAGCGCTTCCAGCACCTCCAGCGCATCGCCTGTGCGCAGAATGACCGAGCCACCGGGCGGGCGAAGAGTTTTGCAAAACTCTTCCACCGCCCGGCCCAACCGGAAGGCAGGGGCCGCGCCGAGCGCCGTGACAGAGCCGTCGCGGATCACCACCGGGATCACCGGACGCCCCTGACAGGCCGTCAGTGCCGGGTTGTCCGCAAGCCGGAAATCCCGGCGCATCCAGTAGATGATCGGTGCCATGCTCAACCCCTGCCTTTTGTCGCCAGACAGCTAGATCGCACCCGGCACCGGTCAAGCCCGTCAGAGCACCTTGTCGAGCGCGCCGATCAATTGCTGGATTTCCCCGTGATGCGTGTAATGGGTGAAGCTCAGGCGCAGCACGCCCTTGTCAAGGTTTACCCCCATGGCGCCAAGCGGGCGCACGGCATAGAAATCACCACCGCCCGCCATGATGCCATGGGGCGCAAGGTCAGCCGCGACCGCCTCGCCCGGCCGGTCCAGCGAGACGGCCACCGTTGGCGCGCGCCCCGTTGGCGAGTCCGACCCGATCAGGCGCAGGGAGTTTTTCGACGAAAGGTAGGCCAGAAGCGGTTCGAGCAGCGACACTTCCTGTTCGCGCATCAGATCATGCGCAAACCGCGCGGCCCCGGCCCCGCTGGCAGGTCCGCCGTGATGGGCCGAGAGCGCCTCCATGTAATCCGCCATGCCGGCACTCGCGGCCACCTGCGCATGGTCGGGGCCAGCGGGCGTGAAACGCTTGTAGAGCGATCCCTCGTTAAAATAATGCCCCTGGTTCGGCAGCACCTCCCCAAGCGCGCGGCGGATCACCATGATGCCCTGATGCGGCCCATAGGTCTTGTAGGCGGAAAAGAGGTAGATATCGGCCCCGAGCGCGCCCACATCCTCGAACCCGTGCGGTGCGTAGCTGACGCCATCGACGCAGGTATAGGCCCCCGCCGCCTTGGCCTGCGCGCAGATCGCGGCGACGTCATTCACCTCGCCCACCACGTTGGAACAATGCGGGAAGCAGACCAGCCGCACTTTACCATCGGCCATCAAAGGCGTCAGCGCGGCGGGGTCCAGATGCCCGGTCTCGGGGTCGATCTGCCATTCACGGACCTCGATCCCCTCATTCGCCAGCCGACGCCAGGGGCCGGAATTGGCCTCGTGATCCTGATTGGTCACGACAATTGCGTCGCCCTCGTCCAGATACTGCCGGAAGGCCTGCGCCAGCACATAGGTGTTCTGCGTGGTCGAGGGGCCGAAGGACAGCTCATCGGTCTCCACCCCCAGCATCGCCGCCAGACGCGTCCGCGCCTCGTCCATCTCTTCGCCCCCCAAACGGCTCGGCTCGTAGGGGGCATAGGGTTGGACCTTGCGCTCCGTGTAGAAGCGGAACAGCCGGTCGATCACCTGCTGACAGGTGTAGCTGCCGCCTGCGTTCTCGAAAAAGGCCTGCCCCTGCAGGGAGGGTTGCGAAAAAGCCGGGAACTGCGCGCGCACCCAGTCGATATCAAGTTGGGACATTCTGTGATCCTCAGTCTCGTTGCCTTGCTCGGGACTGCCCCGCCAAGGGCGGGCATTCCCATCCTGGCAGGTCTTCCAGCCGAGCCGGCGACCCGACCCGGATCAGCGGCAGCCCCGCCTCATCGACGGAACGACAACAGGGCTACGACAGAGGCGTCACGCGGTCAATCGCCCGATCAGAAAAAGAAAATCCCCCGCCGGTTGCCCGGCGGGGGATCCCCATCACATCAGATGCCGCGCATCACTCGCGGTAGACGCTTTCGACACCGTTCTTTTCACGGATGGCGTCACGCCAGATGCCCTTGATCACGGCAAAGCCCATGAGCAACATCACGAAGCTGAACGGCAGCGCCCCGATGACCATGGCGGTCTGGATCGCCCCAAGCCCGCCGATGACCAGCAGCGCCCCCACGACCAGCGCCAGGGCCGCGCCCCAGAACAGGATATGCGGGCGCCCCTTCGGGCCTTCATCCCCACCGGAATTGATCGTGTTGACGATCAGAACGGCGGAGTCGGCCGAGGTCACCAGGTAGGTCAGCAGCAGGATCACGACGATCAGCGCCATCACCCAGGCGAGACCCGAGGACAGCATCACGTCAAGCATCGCAAAGAGCTGCGATTCCGCACCAGCGCCGGTGATTGCATCACCCGCATCGCCATTCAGCGACAGGTCAATGGCGGTGCCGCCGACAATGGCGAACCAGACAAAGCACATCACCGAGGGGATGATGATCGCGCCCAGAACGTATTCACGCACGGTGCGACCGCGGGAAATACGCGCCAGGAACACGCCCACGAAGGGCGCGAACGCAATCCACCAGGCCCAGTAGAAGACGGACCAGCCGCCCTGCCAGCCGGCAAGTTGGGTTGCGACCGAGTCTTCCACTCCGTCAGCGCGCCAGACAGTGAACATCATCGACGGCAGGTTGATCAGGTAGTCGAAGATGCCGACGAACAGTGCCTGAAGACCGAAGAAGGTGGAGCCGAAGATCAGGAAGAAGGCCAGCAGGAAGAAGCTCAGCCCCATGTTGATATTCGACAGCCACTTGATGCCCTTGCCCACGCCGGACAGCGCCGACAGGGTCGAGGCCCCCATGATCACCAGCAGCGCGAAGATGATCGCCGCGGTCGAGGCGCTGCCATCTTCCCGCAGCAGCCAATCGCCAAAGCCGATCCGATGGATACCGGCCACGAACTGGTTCACGCCAAAGCCAAGCGTCTGCGACACGCCCAAAACGGTGGCCACAACGGCGACGATGTCGACCACATGGCCGAGCGTTCCCGACAGCGACTTCCCGAACAGAGGCACCAGGGCCGACCGGATGGTCAGCGGCAGGTTGCGGCGATACGAGAAATAGGCCAGCGCCAGACCGACCAGCGCATAGCAGGCCCAGGCCCCGATGCCCCAGTGCAGGAACGACCACTTGTAGGCGTTGCGCACGTTTTCGGCGGACGAGCCTTCCGCGTCACCCATGATCACGTCGGGGTTGGTGGCGAAATGATAGATCGGTTCCGCCGTTGCGAAGGTCAGCATCCCGATCCCGATCCCGGCCCCGAACATCATCGAGAACCAGGAGAAATTCGAAAACTCCGGCTTGTCCTCTGGCAATCCGAGCGTCAGGCGGCCCGAGGCCGGCATGATCGCCAAGAGAATGCAGACGATGATGAAGAAGGCCACAACCCAGATATACCAGGTTGCGAAATTCGCCAGCAGGAAGCTGTTGAGGCTGCCAAGCACGCTGGCGGCGTTGTCAGGAAATGCGACAGCCCAGATGATCAGCGCACCAACGAGAATTTTTGCGGTAACGGTGACGTCTTTGCTGAACCCGTCATAGAAGCCGCCTTCGGCGGTCTTGATCGGCAGTTCCATCAATGGGGGCGTTTTTGCCATAGAGTTCTCCTCCCAGATGATTTGGAAAAACGGTTTTTATTGGATTGTCCCCTGTCTCCTTTCCGTGCCGACCCCGGAGATGTTTTTCCGAAAAGAACCGGGTCCGGTCGCAGTCTATCCCTTTCGGCAAGCCTTAGTGCGGGGGGGCATCGCTTCTTGTACAAAAACGGCACTTCCCCCACCGGCTGCGGCGCATTCGCGCATGCGCTCCTCTCACAACTAACACGTGTGCGGGCAATCGGCTAACCTTTCCCTGCCCGGCGGGGCATTGATCATTGCGCAAGCAACAAAATAAGGGTCTCACGAGGTGAGACAGCGCTGATCTGAGCCCGTTGCGACACCGTTCAACCGGATCTTCCGGGTTAGAAATCCCGCTGAAACCGTCGCATCCGAGATCGGGATTCCCGAAACCCCATGGCAAGGTAGGCCTGACCGGCCATGTCGTTTTCCGGCATCGAAGACACGCTCAGACTCCGTGCTCCGAGTGTATCGGCAAGCGCTTCTGCCGCCCGAACCAGAGCGCCCCCTACTCCCCGCCCGCGCAGGTCTTTCTGGACATAGAGATGATGCAGATCCATGGCCCTTTCCCCGAACTGCGCCCGCGCGCGCGGACACAGCATCGCGTATCCGCAAAGCGCGCCGTTCACCTCTGCAACAAGGACATGCAGCCAAGGGGCTTGCCCAAGGCAGTCGCGGGCCAGCGTGGCGGGGGTGACGGTCGGGGTATCGCCATGAAACCGCGCCAGGTGGCGGACCATGTCGGCCAGCGCCTCCAGATCCTGGGGCGTGACGGGTCGGACGATCGGTTGAAGAGTCATTTACAGTACTCCGGCTTGGGCCACCGAAGCCGGGATGACATAAAAAAACCGCCTCAGGTGGCGGTCTATCCTATCTGCACATGCATCCCGCCCGTTCTATGCGAACGCGCGATAGGTGACAGTCATGGCAGCAAATTGGGTCATAGGTCTTTTCTGCGCCTCCCCGGCCTTGTGGTCAAGCCCGCCCCTGCTTTCATCTTGGCATAAATACCTCAGGGGGGTGCGGGGGGAGGATCCCCCCGCGGATCGACGCCAAAGGCGGCGAAACCCAGTCACTCAGGCGTTCACGTCGACGACCACACGCCCACGCACGCCACCCTTGAGGATCGAGCGGCCCAGATCGGGCAGATCGGCCAGCACCGCCGGGTGCACCATGGCCTCCAGCTTGTCCATCGGCAGATCGCTCGCGATCCGCTTCCATGCGCGAAGCCGGTTGTCATAGGGCTGCATGACACTGTCGATCCCCAGCAGGTTCACACCGCGCAGCAGGAACGGGATGACGGTCGCGGGCAGCCCTGCCCCTCCAGCCAGACCCACAGCAGAAACCGAGCCGCCGTATTTCATCTGGCCCAGAACCCGTGCCAGCATTGGCCCGCCCACGGCATCGACGCAGCCTGCCCAGGTTTCCGATTCCAGCGGGCGCTTGACGGTTTCGTTAATCTCTTCACGCGCCACGATGCGCTTGGCGCCGAGCCCCTTGAGGTAGTCCTCCTGCTCGGGCCGACCGGTAACACCGGCCACGTCATAGCCCAGATTGGCCAGGATCGCGGTCGCAACGGACCCGACACCACCGGCGGCACCCGTGACCAGCACTTCGCCCTTGTCCGGGGTCAGCCCGTGATCTTCCAGCGCCATGACCGCCAGCATCGCGGTGAACCCGGCGGTGCCGACAGCCATCGCCTGACGCGATGTCAGCCCCTCGGGCAGCGGCACCAGCCAATCGGCATTGACCCGCGCCTTCTGGCTGTAACCGCCCCAATGCGCCTCGCCGACGCGCCAGCCGGTCAGCACGACCTTGTCGCCGGGCGCGTAGCGCGCATCGTCCGATGCCTCGACGGTGCCGGCGAAGTCGATTCCCGGAACATGCGGATACTTGCGGACAAGACCGCCGCCCGGCCCGATGCACAGCCCGTCCTTGTAGTTCACGGTGGAATAATCCACGGCCACGGTGACATTGCCCTCGGGCAGATCATCCAGGCCGATCTGCTCCACCGCAGCCGAGGTCTTGCCGCTCTCTTCGTCTTTTCTCACGACCAGTGCGTTGAACATCTCGATTCCTTTTCTTTACGAAGGGCCGCCCGGAGAGGCGACCACGTGACTATCAGTTCCAGAACGCCTCGTACACGGTTGCCGCGCGCACGCCCTCGGGGGTGACGACGTCGACCTCGGTAAAGGCGTCCCAATGGGTCATGCGGATCATGCCGATCGACACGTTGGTGTTGAAATCGGGCGACCAGACCGCCGAGCTGATGTTGCCCACATGCTTGTCGCCGACCACCACGGGCCACTGCCGGTCGCAGGGCGGCACCGCGTCCCCGTGGATCTCGACAGGGCGGATCTGCTGAACCGGTCCTTCCTTGGACACCCGCAACAGCGCGTCACGCCCGACGCAGCCAATGGCCGTCGCGGTGTTGCAGAAGCGGCCAAGCCCGCATTCATGGGGGGTGTTGTCGTCGGTCATGTCATTGCCGTAGGACAGCAACCCGCTTTCGATCCGCTCGATCAGGTTGGGGCAGCCTGCATGCACATCCAGATCCTTGCCCGCCTCCATCAGCGCGTTCCAAAGCGGCATGCCGATATCCGAGCCTTCCACATAGATCTCGAACCCGCCCTGCTTGGAATAGCCCGAGCGCGCGATCACGAGGTTACGACCCTGGAAATCGAAATGCCCGAAGCGGAAGAAACGGATATCGCGCACCGCGTCGCCGAAGACCCGCGCCATCAGCTCATCCGCCTTGGGCCCCTGCACCGCCAGCGGCGACACATCGGGTTCATCTACAAGAACATCCAGCCGGTAGCCATAGGCGATGCCCTTGACCCAGAGCAGCAGATCGCTGTCGGCGATGGAGATCCACCAGCGGTCTTCGGCCAGCTTCACCGCGACGGGATCGTTCAGCATGCCGCCCGTCTCATCGACGATGGGCACGTAATAGCACTGGCCGGGCAGCATGCCCCGCAGGTCGCGCGGGGTCAGCATCTGCATCAGGCGGCCCGCATCAGGGCCGCGCAGTTCCACCTGGCGCTCACAAGCCACGTCCCAGACCTGAACGGCCTGTTTCAGATGGTGATAGTCTTCAACCACCGATCGGAAGACCGTGGGCAACAGCATGCGGTTGTAAACCGTGTAACCTTTGACGCCAGCGGCCTCGACGCCCTCGGAAAAGGGGGTGCGGCGCAGGCGGCGGGATAGGGAAATCAGAGCCATGACGGCAGACTCCAACAAGGGTGGGTGGGGAAAGCCCTTCGAGGGCCTCCTGCAGGAAGCCCCCAAGGAACGTCATTCAGATCAGCGCCTTAGCGCGGACCCTTCCAGTCGATCTGGCAGATCTCGGCCGAGCGGCCATCGAAATCCCAGACCCGTCCATAGGCGCGCAGCTTGCCCTTGGAGGCAGAGGCGACGGTGATGTCGGGACCCATCCAGTACTGGGTGTTGGTCACGACCAGATCGCTGTCGGGGTCATTGCCCGCAACCGGGGTCACGACACCCTGGATCTTGCGACCAACCGTGATGTGGCGGGTCTTGCCCTCGGTTTCATAGGTGACGGGCTGACGCTCATGGCCGAGGATCTCGCCCACGAGGATCTGGAACAGGCCCGTGGTGCCCTTGGCCGCGCCCGAGAAGATGGCGACCAGCGCGTCATACTGATCCTCGGTGGACCGGTCGTCGATGAACAGCGCCACCTTCCAGTTGCCGCGCCCCATCATGCCGGGGATCTCGATCATCAGGCCGATATTGAGGCCGCTCAGGTCGATATCACCATAGCTGCCGCTGTCGATGCGCACCCCGCCCCAGGTCTGGCAATGGCCTTCGGTCGGGGGATGTTTGCCAAGCGAAATCACGCAAGGACAAAAGACCGTACAGTTACAGTTCAGGATCAGCTCGCCCTTGATTGCCCAGGGGACGGTGCCGATGTCGCCGTCGAGTGCCATGTGACTTACTCCTCTTTCAGATTCCATTCAGCGCGACGAAAACCGCGCCCGCCAGCAGCGCGACCCCAAGGGGCCGCGTCAGCCAGCGCCCGATATCGGGCAGTTTTTCCAGGGCCATCAGCAGGGTCGCGAGCCCCATGAAGGCGATATTCATCACGCCGCCCACGAAGGCGAGCATCATCAGCGCCCAACAGCAGCCAAGGCAGACCGCGCCAAGACGCAAGCCGTTGCGAAACGGCCCTTGGTCATAATGCTGCATGAAGAAGGTCATCGGCGCCCGGCATTTGGACAGGCAGGCATCTTTCAGCGGCGTGAACTGATAGGCCCCGGCCATCGCAAGGATACCGGCAGAGAGCGCAGCCGAGGCGCTGGAGCCGAACGGGTCCAGCAGCTCCGCCCTGAACAGCACCAGCTGTGTCGCTGCAGCGAGCAGCGAAAAGCCGAGCCAGATGACCAGATATCCGCCCACAAGCGCCGAAAACCGGGTCTCGGCGCCGCTATGGGACAGATCCTCATAGGTGGCGAAGGCGGGCAGCGCCGTTGGGGCCATCATCGCCGCCGACATCAGCGCCCACATCAGCGCCATCCGGGCGAATCCTGCCGCGTCGGGGGTCAGGTTGCACAGATCGGCCCAGAAGCCCGCGCCATAGGCGCGTCCCGCCGCGCGCAGCTCCGCCGGGATCGACATGGCATAAAGCGCCGCCCATGCCGCAAGGATCAGGGCAAAGAGCGCCAGCCAATGCGGCCCCCGCATCGCTCTGATCCGTGTTGCAAACAAGGCTGGTCCTCCCCGACTCAGGTCTTGCGTTTTAAATGTCAGACTTTTAAATGTCTGACAAATGAATTCTCGAAAGTGACGCTACGTGAAAATCGACCCCAAGAGCAGCGCCGACCTGTCAGCGCAGATCGCCAAGGCCATTCGTGACTCGATCATTGCGGGGGATCTGATCGTCGATGAACGCCTGCCCTCGGAGGCGGAACTGGCGGAGCAGTTCGATGTTTCACGGTCCACGGTGCGCGAAGCGCTGAAACGTCTTGCCGCGCAATCGCTCATTCGCACGCAGCGCGGGGCCTTCGGCGGGGCCTTCGTGAACCGGCTCTCCTACCCCGATGCCTATGGCCAGCAGATCACGACCTCGACCCTGCTTCTGTCGATGAACGATGTCAGTTTCGACACCGCCTGCGAGGCGCGCTATGCGCTGGAGCGCTCCTGCGCGCCCCTGTCGGCAGAGCGCCGCACCGCAGATCATCTGGCCACCATGCGCGCCGAGATCTTTCGCCAGCAGCAGCCGGGTCTGACGGATGAGGCGTTCTGCGCCTCGGACGTGGCCTTTCACCGGGCGCTGGTGGATGGGGCCGACAACCCTGTCCTGTCCTACCAGTTGGCGGGCGCAGTCGAGGCGATGCAGCCCCTGATGAACATGATCACCTTTACAGCCCGCTCTCGCGAGGCGATTGTCGCGTTGCATACGCGCATTGCTGACGCGATTGAGGCGGGCGAAGGGTCTGACGCCTGCGAAGGCCTCAGCCAGCTGGAACGCTACACGGTCGAGCTGGCCCGCTCGGTCATGGCCAAGCGGGCAAGCCGGGAGGCCGGTTAGTTCCGGTCGAAGCTGATCGAGCCACTCCAGGGACCGTAATCCATGGTCGTGGACCCGTTCCATTCCGACCCGCGATAGCTTTGCAGCCCCGGGGATGCGAGCACGGTGACGATGCCACCTGCAGAGCTGATCACACCAGAATGGAGCGCGGCGACACAGATGTTGCTGTCATTGGTGTAAGGACCGGATCCCCAGGCTGACCCGGTATAGGGACCAGCGGGACAGCTGCATGCATGGATCTCTGCGCCTGCTGGCATGGTCCCGCAGGCGGGCATCTCCATCGACACGAGCGTGACGGTGAAGCTGCGGTCGTAGGAGCCCCAGGTGCTCGTGGTGATGCCGTTCTGGGTGGAGCCGGGATAGCTTTGATATCCGCCACCGGGCGTCACCAGTATCTGCCCGCCATTCGCGCCGATCACACCCGCATGGGCAGCGGCGACACAGACATTGCTGTCGGCGGTGTAGACATTGGTACCCCAGACCGCCCCGGTTCCGCCGCCAGAGGCGCAGGAACAGGTGGTGGGGCTGTTGATGCCCATGGCATTGGTGGGGCATGGGGCGTTTTGCGCAGAGGCCGCGCCTGCCATGGCCATAAGGCCCACAGCGGCAGCAGCCGCGAGGCCCGCCTTTCGAGATGTGATTGTCATATGGCTTTCCTCCCTGAGAAATGGTCGTCTGAATGCGATCCAGTCTTCTTCACCTTTCGGCAGCGATCAAGCGTTTTGGTGACGATTGCCGTTGAACCGCTTGCCCGGAAGACCTATCTTGGAGACGTCCTCTCGGGGACTATGGACATAAACGCGCTCGTAATAAGCGGATCGGACCCGGGGGCGGTACCCGGCGGCTCCACCAATATCCTTCGTTTGGGGATCATGGGGCCGAAACAGGATCGACGAACGTCTAAAGGGGTTTTGCTTTGTCTCGGCTGTCTGCCACCGTTACCGGCGAAAACAGTACAATTGCAAACGACAATCGTGCTCCGGCAATGGCTCTGGCTGCGTAAGCAGTTCGGGTCGCCGAAACTAAGCCCTTACGCCTAGCCGCGTAAGGCGGGGTCCGCAGGCACCTGGCAACAGAAGCCTGCACTTTCTTTTCCATAAAGGCGACCGGCTAAACGGGCTTTCGAAAGCCCGTGGGACGCGGTTTCGAAACCGCGTTGCGGCGCCTGTTAAAGGCGGGCCGCACAAGACCATGCGGCATTGCGCCAATCCATGCCCGCGACTCCACCCGGTGTAATCGGAGCGACAGAACGGGCTTTCGAAAGCCCGTTACAAGCGGTTTCGAAACCGCTTCCCCCGCCAGGCCTCAGCCCGGTTGCAATGCGGCCAGGGTCTCGATGAGCGGCCAGTTCCACCACAGCGCCAAGGCACCCAGCCCACCACCGATCACGTAGTAGATCACGTCATGCAGCGGATCCCAGGCCCGGCTGCGCGAGGCGAGCCAGCCCACCACGGGATGTGCCGCAAGCATCGCCAGCCCCTGCCCCGCCAGCGCTCCGGGCAGGCCAAAAAGCGTGATCCCCGCGACCATGCCGACGATCACGAAGACCGCCCGCGTCGCCGCCAGCACGAAGAACCGCTTTGAATCCCCCGCAGCCAGCGCCGCCTGGTCATAGGTCACGCCAATGATGGCCGGGATCTGCACGACCGAAATCAGCACCACCATGCCCCCCGCCGCGATATAACGCGGGTCGTAGAGGACCCCGATCAGCCAGTGCCCCAGGAAGGCAGGCACCATGACCATCCCGATCATGCCTGCCGTCGCCAGCATCCGCATCCGGCGCAGGCGCAGGAAGTTCTCGCGGCTTTCGCCCGGCGGGCTTTCGCGGTAGATCGGGATCATCACCTTTCGCACCACGACCGAGCCCATGAGGAAGGGGAAAGAGGCCCAGAAGAAGCCGATATTGTAGATCCCGAAATCATGGGTCGACAGCCAGCCACCGATCACCACCTTGTCGGCCTGCCCGATGGCAAAGCCCGCAATGGTGCTCAGAAACACCCATTTGCCGAAATGGATCAGCTCCTGCGCGGCGGCGCTTTCCCATCTCAGACGGTTGCGCTCGCCGGGCAGGAACAGGTCATAGAGCAGCACCTGCGCGATGGCCGAGATCACGCCGGAGATGACCAGTGCCCAGACTGATTGCATCGCCCAGGCCAACCCGATTGCCACGAGCACGCCGATCACCTGCGTGGCCATGTCCAGCACCGTCACCCGCCCGGCCCGCAAATGCCGGTTCGCGGTCTCGTGTCGGGTCGGGGTGAAACCCAGGACCAGCTGGGTCAGCGCGGCCACGGGCAGGTAGTAGATCAGGTCGGGTTCCCCGAAATAGATCGCCATGGGCCAGGTCAGCGCGCAGGCCACCAGCCACAGGCTCACGCCCCGGATGATCTGGATCGTCCAGGCGGTGTTCAGAAAATCCCGGTCGTCGCCGCGTTTCGACTGCATGATCGCGGGGCCGACACCGACATCGGAAAACATCGCCAGCCCCATCAGGAAGACCGACACCATGGCCATGACCCCGAACGCCTCGGGGAACAGCAGCCGTGTCAGGATGAGGTTGGACGCCAGCCTGAGAAACTGGGAAAAGCCGAAGCCAAAGAGGTTCAGCCCGGCGCTGCGCATGGCGCGCTGCATCAGCCCCTGTCCCTGATAAAAACTCCGGATCGCCCCGATCATCTGCCCCGGCTCCAGTCCCTTGGGGCGGGAGACAACCTCACCGCCAGCGCAACACCTGCATAGGTCAGGAACCCTAACGGATCGCGAAGTGCAAGCACCATCTTGCCCCGCGCGCCGAGCGTCTGCTTGTCGTCATTGGCGAGGCTATCGGGATAGAGGCGCGCGATTTCTTCCACCCCCACATCCTGTCGCTTGCGGACCTTGATCAAAGCCCGGAAACCCTCGGCAATCGGCCAATCATAGGGCGCATCCGCAAGATGCCGTTCTTCGGGCGCGAAAAGCAGCCGCACATAAGTGTCATCCGAGATGATCGGCGGAAACACCCCCCACCTCGCCCGCCCCGGCCCGTTCACGGCAAAGAGCCCGCAACCGGGCACCCCGCTGCACATGAAGGGAACGCGCGACCAGAAGCGCGCGTAGCGCCGCGCGGTCGCGCCCTGCCCGGTGATCCGAACGCTGCCAGAGGCATAGGCCGGTTCAGCGCGGTCCAGCGTGCGCCAAAGCGCGGCCATCAAACCGGGAGCGACCGTCACATCCGCATCCAGATAGGCCCGCGCCGGATGGGCGGCGGCCGCATCCCCGGCGTTCAGCGCGCCCGGCTTGCCAAGGCCCGGCAGGTCCAGCACCTCGAACCCCCATCCTTTCGCGCGGGCCTGGTCTGCAAAGCCTTCTGCAATCCTGACGGTGTCATCGGTGCAGCCATTGGCCACCACGATTACATCCACCGGCACCGCCAGCGGGTCGGACGCCAAAAGCGCCCTCAGGCAATCGCCGATCAGGGCTGCCTCGTTATGGGCCGGGATGATGACCGAGATCATGACCACCCCCTTTTGCCTTTGACCTTCCAGCCGTTTTTCCGCAGGTTGGGCGCGGGCAGAGACGGGCAAGACAGGTCATGACCAAGACGCGAAACATCGGCTATCTGGTTCCGCAATTTCCGGGCCAGACGCATATCTTCTTCTGGCGTGAGATCGCGGAGCTGGAAAAGCGTGGCGTCATCGTGGATCTCATGTCCACCCGCCTGCCGCCTGCCGGTCTGGTGGCGCATGACTGGTCCGAACAGGCCATGGCGCGCACGACCTATCTGGGCAAGGCGGATGTGCTGGCGGGGCTCTCTGCCCTGCCCCGCGTGCCGTATCGGGAACTGCTGACGGAGGCCCGCGCCGAAGGCAAGGCGATGGTCAAGGATATCGCCGTCTCGATCCCTGCCGCACAGCGCCTGATCCGCCATTGTCGGGCGCGGGGTATTGCCCATGTCCATGTACATTCCTGCGGGCGCGCGGCGCTGATCGCCGCAATTGCGCGCCGCATGGGCGGGCCGCACTATTCGCTGTCGCTGCATGGGCCGCTCAGCGACTACGGCCCCGGCCAGCGCTTCAAGTGGCGGCACGCTGATTTCGCGTCGATCATCACCGAGAAGCTGAAGGCCGAGATGCTGGCGGAGATGCCCGAGGACCTGCCCGAAAGGCTCTTCATCCAGCCCATGGGCGTGGATACCGATGTGCTGGCTCCGACCGGCCCCTACAGGCCTGTCTCCGATGGGGAACCACTGCGACTGTTTTCCTGCGGGCGGCTCAATATCGTGAAGGGGCACCAGGATCTGATGGCGGCGGTGCGGCTGCTGCGCGATCGGGGGCGCGACGTGCAGCTCCATATCGCCGGGCAGGACGATGATGGTGGTTCGGGCTATCGCAAGGTGCTGGAGGCCCGGATTGCAGAGCTTGGCCTTGCCGATCACGTGCGCCTGCTTGGCGCGGTCGATGCGGGCCGGGTACGCGACGAAATCCGCGCCGCGCATCTTTTCGTGCTGGCAAGCTGGCACGAACCGCTTGGCGTGGCGCTGATGGAGGCGATGAGCTGCGGCACCCCCACCATCGGCACCAATGCGGGCGGCGTGCCGGAACTGATCCGCGACGGGGTGGACGCGGTGCTGGTGCCGCCCAAAAGCCCCGAGGCGCTGGCCGGTGCAATTGCCGCGCTTGCCGATGACCCGGACCGGTGCGCGCAGCTTTCCGTGGCCGGGCGCGCACGGATCGTGGAAGGCTTCCACTCCGGTCGTGGGGCCGAAATGCTGATCGAGGGGGTCTGGGGCTAGGCTGGTCACGGCTCAGCTGCCCTCCACCGCATAGAACACCCCCGGTTCATCGGTGAATTCCGCCACTTCCACATCCACCAGCCAGACCGGGCCATCGGGACCGTTCAAGATGACGCGGCCCTCCTCTTGGACCAGCGCATAGTCGGCGGCCAGACCGGGCAGTATCGCCAGATCGTGCCCGCCGCCGCCATGGGCGCGATCACCGGGACCGAGATACAGCCGGTCATTGCCATCGCCCGCCAAGAACACATCGCGTTCTTCCGTGCCATGCAGATCGTCGCCCCCGGCGCTGCCCCATCGGTAAGCCCCATGGGCAAAAGCCCTGTCGCTGCGCGTCTCCCATCCGCCAGAGGTGGCGTTATAGGCCATAAGCGTGGCCCACCGGGCCGTGCTGTCATCCAGATGCCGCAGCGCCCCCCAGCTTCCCCATTGGCTGGCCGCACTGACATCGACGAAGGCGTTGAACAATGTGCCGCCGCTGTCCCGCCATCCGGTCAGAAGTTCCGCATAAAGTTCAGCCATTTGCGGCGAGTAGCTGAAGTCGATCAGGAAGCCGGTCAGAGCCTCGTTCCAGACATTTTCACCTAGCCCCACCACATGGGTTCCGCCCTCATACATGACCATGGACAGCCCGTGATCGGCGGCCACCTCGGCATGATAGGGCAGCCATGTGTCGATCAGCTCCCCAAGGCTGCCACGCCGCAACGCATGTGCCGCCAGATCAAACCGGTCCTCACGCCCGATCCAGCTCAGCACCTCTTCGATGCGCTCATCGCTGCCAAGTTCGGTCCCAAAATATCCGGCAACCGCGTAGGCGTCGAAGCTTTCATGGGGTGCGGCCCGGCCGTCTGCCTGCGCCAGCGGCGCCTCCAGCAGTGGCACCTCCAGTCCGGGCCAGGAGGTCTGCGTGGCGATGACTCTGATCAGCCGATCTTCCTGCCCCGCAAAAACCTCCGCCCAGATATCGGCCACCTCTGCCGCCCGCAGCCCGGCAAACTGCATCCAGGCATCGCCCTCGGCCCCATCCCACCTGAGTGCCGCCATATCCGCCGCCCAATGGGCCTGCGAGAACAGGAAGTTCCAGACCTCGTTCGACCATTCCGCATAGACCCGCAGATCGGGGGCCAGCCGTTCCTCCACATAAGAGGCGAAGGCGCGCACATAGCGGTCATCGGCCATATGGGGCAGCGTGAACCACGGGTCCGCGCCGATCTGGTTGGCCAGCCGCACCATCACCTCGACCGGCACGCCCCGGCGCACCCAAGTGTAATCCGTCATGCGAGGACGGTCGGTCCAGATCACCTGCGGCGAGGCGTTGGTGTCCATCCAGTCCATGAACCTGATGCTGCGCAAGTCGCGGATGCGGCTGATCCAGTCGGGATTGAACAGCTCCCCGAGTTCATGCAGCGGGATGTGATCCTCGCGCAGCACCACGATATCGCGGATCGGGTCGGCGGCATCGGTGGTCTCGATGCGCAGGGCAACAGGCCCTTCACCGGGGGTGAAGTCGAACCAGGCCTCGTGATCGCCCATCTCCACATTTTCCACCCGCCCGCCAAGCCGGAAAGTGCCGCGCCCGGCCCAGGTCACGCGGTAGCGCCCGGCGGCGCTGGTGGCCTCTGGTGGCAGATCGGTCAAGATGAAGCTTTCCAACGCCACGACGCCGTCGGGCAGACCAAGCGGCCAGCCTTCGGGCGTCAGGTGGTTCGACAGTTCCAATTCGCTTGCGTCAATCCCGCCCCATTGCCCCTCCAGATGCCCGACCCAGGGCCGGGCCGAATGCATCAGATTGATGAAGGGCAATTGCGTAGACCAGTCCGACAGCCCTGTCAGCCCCATGGCCAGAGCCGGATCGGTCAGGCCGGTTTCGGGTGTCAGGCCCGCATGGTCTTCCAACGCGCTGCCTTGTGCGCGCGCCCAGATGAAGCCCGCGATATCGGTATAGCCATCGCGCACATCTGCGTGGATGCTGTCGGGCAAATCGGTCAGAACCGGTGGTTCTTCGTTGAAGATCGTCGTGTAAGTCACGAGTGCTGCCAGAAAATACAGCGTCGGCGTTCCATGGGGTGCGTCATCGAGATAGAGATCGGTGGCCTCCAGATCGGCCAGTGGGCCGTCGCTGAACATCTCCGCAAGGATCGACGCGACGGGGATCAGCGTCACATCCAGTTCCGGGCGCGCCTCTCGGATCATATCCACGTAATCGACATACCAGTCGTGATACTCCCCACGATTATACGCATGATACCGCCGCAAGGCGCGCGGGCGCGGCGGGAAGCGGTTGGAGATCAGGGCGAGGTCGGACCAGCCTTCGTAGATGAAGAACCGCGCACCGCGGGCCTGAAACTCGGTCCAGTCGAAGACCCGCAACGTGGCCGAAAGCGGGCTGTAGCCTTGCGGATTGTCCCATTCATAGGGGGCATCCGGCGGGTTGGCCTGAATGAAATTGGCATTGTTCAGGATGATCGTGTTGAAATTCGCACGACGAAACGCAAAGCGCTCGGAATCCCAGATCGAGGGCACGTTCTGGAAGGACCAGTTGGGTTCCGGTGGCAGTTGATCCGCAAAGTGCAGCGGCGCGCCGAAGGCTCCGTCTGCGGCAAACCCGTGACCGCCCGCCTGCGCCAGTATCGACAGCCAATGCGGCATGGTCGTCTCATCGCTGTCCGAGACATGGTTGATCAGCGAATTGCCGTAGATGAAGGCGCGGATATCCTGTTGCTGCGCACGCGCGGGCAGCGCGGCCAGCAGGCACAGGGTCAATGCAGAAATCAGTCTACTCAGCCGCATGGTTCTGCCTGTCTGCCATCGGTTCCGGCCGGTCATTCCGTTCCCCCAATATCCATTTGTAAACCTCTGAAATCTGGTCGGCTTTCCTGTCCCATGTAAACCGTGCGGCGACCCGGCCCAACCCTGCGCGACCAGCCTTGGCCAAAACGGGGCGATCCTGTTCCAGCCGCTCCAGTTCCGCCCGGAAGCCCGCGATGATTGCAGGCCGATCCCCCAAGGGCACCTTCCAGCCAGTGCCCTCCGTCAGCAGTTCCGCCGGTCCCGCATAGTCCACGATCAGGGACGGCACGCCAAGGGCCATCGCTTCCAGCACGACACCTCCGCCGAACTCGCGGATTGACGGGAAGGCCATGAGATCGGAGCCTGCCAGAACGTCCTGAACCGCGCCGTGTTCCATCCAGCCACGGAAGGTCACCGCGTCCGACACGCCAAGCGCCTCTGCCTGAGCCTTCAGCCCCAGCAGCATCGGGCCATCACCGACCATGTCGAGCCGCATCCGTCCATCACGCAACAGCGGGCTTGCAGCCTCCAACAGCATATCGGGGCCCTTGTAGGGCACCATCCGCCCGACGAAGCAGGCGCGAAGCGGCCCGTCTTTACCGGGGTCGGCCCGCTTGGCAAAGCGCGCGGGGTCGATGGCGTTTTCGGGGATGTAGAAGGTCTTTTCCCGCATCGCGGAAGGGATCTCGCCTTCGGTATGGCGCGAGCCTGCGATGATCGCCGCCGCATGTTTCAGCGCCCGCCTGCGCCCCGGCAGCGCCTTGTAGGCCCCGCGAACGTAGCTCAGCCATTCCTTTTCCTGCCGCCGCTCGGCATCGAATTCCTTCGGCCATGGCACACCGCCATTCAGGGGGCCCAGCACGAAAGGCACGCCCACACGGGCGCATTTTGCGGCCAGCGGGCTGGAGATGGTCGGCGAGAGCGGCGTGATCCGGTGGACGATATCATAGCGCCCTGCCCGTATATCCGCCCCAAACTGACGCCAGACCAGCCGTTCGAAATGCGGATAGGACAGTGCGTTGATCAGTTGCAGCGTGGTCCAGCCCTTGCCGCCGCCGCCCCTCAGCTTCTCACCGATGGCCCAGAGCGGGCGCGCGAAGGCCTCGGAATCGATGGCGGTGAAGTCCCGGCCCTCCACCAGACCGGCCCGCAGGATCGCCTCGCGGTTTCTGACCTGCGTGACCAGATGCACATCGGCCACATCCGCCAAGGCACGCGATAGCGACCAGCCGATCAGCGGCACGCTGACCCATTCGGGGTTCGCGGCCTCGGCAATGATCAGGATGCGGGGGGGATGCTGGGTCATGGGCGCACCTACAATACCGTTCGCAAGGGCGTGAGAACCTTGCGCCGCCGGGCGGTCTGCACCTGTTCGGAATACCCCAGCAAGGCCCCGGCAAAGAGAAAGCTCATCGGGGTCAGCGTCGCATTGGGGATCATGTCGATCACGTTGATCGCCAGGATCAGCACAGCGCCGCCCACCCATGGCGGCACCTCGCGGCCAAACGCGGCCACGCGCCACCAGACAAGGAAGATCGGCAGGGTCAGCAACCCGAATTCCGCAAGGAACCCGGCCCATCCATAGACCCCGATGGTAATGATCCAGCGGCCATCGGTGGTGGTCAGGATCTCTCCGGTCGCGCCATCATAGATCTGGTTGCGCCCCCATGTGCCCCAGCCGAAGACGGGTCTCTCCATGGCCCTGTCGATCAGGATGTTTTCATTGTCCAGCCGGAAGCGCAGGGAATTGGCGCGGTCTTCGTCGACGCTTTCTGCCAGTTCCAGAATGTCGGCCTCGGGGATGAGATGAAAGCTCTTGAGGGCGGGATATGCCAACACCAGACAGGCCAGCAACATGGCCACGCGAAACTGCATCCGGCTGCCAAGGAACAGCAAAACCGGGGCGAAGGCCGCGGCATAGAGGATCGAGGCCATGGATTTGCACAGGATCAGCACGAGTCCCATATAGGCCGCCGCCGCCCACCATAGCAGCGCCCGGCGGCTGCGGTCGCTGCGCGCGATGGTGATGGCCGACAAGAGCGCCGTCAGCGCAAGGAAAGCCGCCCAAAGCCCATGGTAGAGGAACACGATGGGACGGAAGCCATCGCCCCGGATCATCTGTTCGAAGGAATGCTGGAAATAGCCGTAGATCCAGATATTGAGCTGCGGGCTGAGTCTTACCTCCAGCAGCATCGGCAGCGAATAGACCAGCCCCGCCAGCAGCATCGCCCAGAGCAGATCGCGAATGTCTTCATCGCTGCGCAGGAAATCGCGCGCCAAAAGCAGGGGCGAGATCAGCAGCGCCTGGTTGATGCATTGGGCCACGGCCTCCCGGATGCGCAGGGGCGGCAGGGTGAAACTGTCGAAATAGACCGGGTCCATATTGGTCAGAACGGTGCCGAAGGGGCTGAAGATGAACAGCAGCACCAGAGCACGGGCGGTGTTGTTTTCCGGCAGGAAGCGCAGCTCGCCCCGGAACATGACCAGACAGGTAAACAGCGCCGCCAGTCCCGGAATGGTCTGCTTGGTCAAGGGCGGCATCAGCGGAAAGTCGAACCCTGCCGGTTCGGGGGGCAGGAACAGGTAGCCAAGGATCAATGACGCCAGCAGCGCACGCCCTCTGGGCAGCCTGACGAACAGCCAGACCACGACCACTGGGTAGATCACCAGCGCAAGAGATGCGAGCGCGTTCGGCATGCCTGTATTCTGTTAACCTTTGTAGCTCATCGTCATGTTAATGCCCGGATTCCCCTCTAGATGGGGGTTCAACACGGGGTATACCCGGAACTTGGGGCAGAAATATGCCCCGCTGGCAGATTGAGGGCAAAGGGCATTGGAATGAGCCTGGGCAGCGACAGACGGCTGAAGATCGCCTACCTGTGCGATTTCGATCCCCGCGATCCGACGCTCTATTCGGGCGGCAATGCGCGTATGCTTGCGGCCCTCGAAACCCATGCCGGCGAGGTCACCATATTGCCGCAGGACTGGGGGTTGGCGGAGCCCCTGCGCCGCGCCGTTCTGGCCGCGCCCGAGGCCTTCAGCATCCGCGCCCGCTGGCGGCTGCACCTGATGCTGTCCCGACTCATTTCCCGGCGGGTGCGCAAGGTTCTGGCGACAGATCGCTTCGACGTGCTGTTCGGGGCCTATTCCTTCCACTCGCTGCACCGTCTGCGTCTGCCCTACCCGATGGTCACGGCCTACAGCTCTGACGCGACGCCAACCACGTACAAGCAATCCGTTGTGGGGCAGAGCTTCGGGTCGTGGTTTTCCCCGGCGCGCGTGATGGATCCTCTGATCGAAGCTGCCGAGCGGCGCACGTTTCGCGGTCTCGACCTTGCGCTTTGGCCATCGGACTGGCTGACAGGTGCCGTGAATGCGCGCTATGGCCTGCCCCCCGACCGTTCGCTGACCGTGTCCTGGGGGGCAAATGTGCCCGATCCCGGCACGGCCAGCACCGCCGCCCTGACGCAGGGCGGGCCGGTCGATATCCTTCTTGTCGGGCGCGACTGGACCGCGAAGGGAGGCTGGACAACGGCGGCAACTGTCGCAGCCTTGCGAGACCGGGGCGTCGATGCCCGGCTGACCGTGATCGGCTGCACGCCGCCGCCCGAAATCGGCCGGGACGGGCTGACCGTCCACCCGTACCTGGACAAGTCCAAACCGGAAGATCTTCGGATCTTTCATGATTGCTTTCGCCGCGCCCATTTCCTGTTGATGCCGTCGATGGAATCCTATGGCTTCGCCTTCTGCGAGGCCTCGGCCTACGGCCTGCCGTCACTCTGCCTCGATGTCGGGGGCATTCCCGTCTGGAATGGCATTAACGGCGATGCCCTGCCGCCCGGAGCCGGGCCCGAGGATTTCGCGCAGGTCATCCAGGGCTATCTGGACACCCCCGAGCGTCATGCCGCCCTGCGCATCAGCGCAAGGCAGGTCTACGAGGAGAGGCTGAACTGGGATAGCTGGGGCCACACAGTGGCGGGTCTGCTGCGGGATGCGGTCAGTGCCCGGTCCCGCGCAGCACCACCCCGAATGTCCGGCCAATGATCGCCAGATCGGTCCGCAGCGACAGGGTGCGGTAATAGGCCTGATCATAGCCCGCACGCTCGTGAAAGCTGCTTTCATTGCGGCTGGAGGTTTGCCAGTAGCCGGTGATGCCGGGGCGCATGACATAGTATTCCGTACCGGGATACATCGCGCGCTGGTTGCACATCATCGGACGCGGGCCAACGATCGACATGTCACCGGTCAGAACGTTCCACAGCTGCGGCAGTTCATCCAGCGACGTGCGGCGCAGGAACTGGCCAAACCGGGTGATCCGGGGGTCGTTCTTCAGCTTCTGGTGGCGGTCCCATTCGGCGCGGGCCTCGGGATTTTCCGACAGGTAGCCTTCCAGCACCTGATCCGCGTCCTTGACCATGGTCCGCAGTTTCCACATGCCGAAAACACGGCCATTCATGCCGATGCGTTCCTGCCGGTAGAACGGCGAGCCGCCCTCACGCAGGATGAGGACCAGAGCCGAGACCAGAACGATCAGGGCCGCAGGCACAGCCGCAAGCAGAACGATGGCGATGTCCAGAACGCGCTTGGCGTGCTGCCGATAGACTGACCGGGTTTGGATAAACCGGATCGGCGCTACCGCATGCGGTGCCTCATCCTGGCTGTAAAGGCCGAAACGCTCATACATCGACTACACCCTCCTAAAGGGGGGCGACCGTTTCCGGTCGCGACAAACAGCGCTTCCCTGCCCCGCCAGCGACTTCTGGCGCGGTTTAGAAAGTCATTCAGGTTTTGGGTGCGGAAAGGCGCAGATGAGTAACCGGGCCCCCCCGGGTCGCGATCAGTCCATCCCCACCTTTTGATGCTGCTAACCGGGTGGCAGTCCGGCAATGCAGCACCGTCAAGTCATGGCCGACCAGCGCTTTCGCACAGCCGTAAATTGGCATTTGTGGCATAATTTCGTCAATTTCATTTTGCCAATTTCTACCTATGCGTGTAGTGCCAAATTGGGCGTAATTGTGGCAACGGCCTGAGGAAAAAATCCTTCAATATCAGCGATCGCGCCAGAGGTCCCAATGCCGCCGCACCATCATTGTCTCAGCTCTGGAAACAGTGATTGAGAGATTGAACACCTATAGGTTGCATTTCGCAAGTTGCCCTGTCCATTTGGTCAGGTTTGTCTTTCGGAGCGGAAACAGACGCATTCAAGTTTCAAACGCCGGGGATCTTCCGCTCGAAAGCGTCAATACGTGGCAAAACCATGGCTTGTTTCCGGCATCAAGACGCTGAAAGCAGGACAAATAGTTTTCATGGTTAACGCAACTCTCCTTAAGGTTGCACAATGTGGCGAAACAATGGCGCAATCCGCGCCTCTTTGTCCCTGATTACGCTGTATTTCGCCACAATCTGATTCGCGGGTCGAACGCTAGCGCACCGGAAAACCCGGCATTTTCTCGGGTTTTCCGTCAAAAACCCCAGCTTTCCGCCGGGTCGTATGCCGCTGACGCCGCGCCTCATTCCCGCCACGATTCCCGCCTTGTCCTTGATACGGGCGGCCACCATGCCCATAACCTGCCACAGACACCCTGAACCGGAGACATCATGCCCGAGCTTGAGCCCACTCTTGACGCATCCTTCTATCTGACGGCAGGCGCCATCCTTGCTCTTCTTCTGCTATCCGCCTTCTTCTCCGGCTCGGAAACCGCTCTGACCGCGGCGTCCCGCGGCAAGCTGCGCTCGCAGGCCGATCGCGGATCAAAGGCGGCGGAACGCGCGCTGCATCTGACCGAGGACAGCGAACGGCTGATCGGATCGGTCCTGCTTGGCAACAACCTGGTCAACATCCTGGCCGCATCGCTGGCCACCTCGCTTTTCACCCGCGCCTTCGGGGAAAGCGGCGTGGCGCTGGCGACGCTGGTGATGACCTTGCTGGTGCTGGTCTTCGCCGAGGTACTGCCCAAGACCTATGCCATCACCAATGCCGAAAAAGCCGCCTCGGCGGTCAGCCCGGTCATCAAGGTTGTGATCCTTGTCTTCTCGCCCGTGGTCGCGACGGTTCAGGTGCTGGTGCGCGGGATGCTGCGGATGTTCGGCGTGCAGGCCGACCCCGACAGCAAGGTGCTGTCCGCCCATGAGGAAATCGCAGGCGCGATCACGCTTGGCCATTCCGAGGGCGTGGTGGAAAAGGAACATCGCGACCGGCTGCTTGGCGCACTCGACCTGGGCGACCGCACGGTCGAGGAGATCATGCTGCATCGCTCCAATATCGAGATGATCGACGCCGACGCGGATGGGGAAACCATCCTCAGCCAGCTTCTGCATTCCCCCTATACCCGCCTGCCCGTCTATCGCGGCGACCCCGAAAACATCATCGGCCTTGTCCACGCAAAAGACGTGCTTCGGGCCATGGACCGGCTGGTGCGCGGGCCGGAAGCTTCCGAGGCGGGGCTGGCGGCGTTTTCCGTCACCGACGTGGCGATGAAGCCCTATTTCGTACCGGAAACCACCACGCTGGATGACCAGATGCGCCAGTTCCTGCGGCGCCACACCCATTTTGCGCTCGTCGTGGATGAATATGGCGCGCTACAGGGGCTGATCACGCTGGAGGATATTCTGGAAGAGATCGTCGGCGAGATCACCGACGAGTTTGACGTGGAAGAAGTGGTCAACCTGACGCCCGGCCCGGATGGCAGCTACCTGATCGAAGGCGGCATGACGATCCGCGACCTGAACCGGGCGACCGACTGGAACCTGCCCGACGAAGAGGCCAATACGGTGGCGGGGCTGGTCATCCACGAGGCGCAGATGATCCCCGAAACGGGCCAGGTCTTTAGTTTTCACGGGTTCCGTTTCGAAGTGGCTGAACGGCAGCAGAACCGTCTGACACAGCTTCGGGTGCGCAAGCTCCTGTAACTTGGGGAGGTTCGCCGCCTTCGGCGTCGATCCGAGGGGGGCGCTGCCCCGTCGCCATTGAGCTTGCACCAATGGCGTATCCAATGGCGCCCCCCCTAGGTATTTTTGCCAAGATGAAAGGCGATGTCGCTTTTGGGCTTGAAGGGGCCGGGCCGCACAGGCTGTCTGACATCACAAGTTCAAGCGGGAGAGACGGTCATGAAGACAAGCACTCGGGTATGTGTGATCGGTGGCGGGGTTGTGGGCTGCTCGGTGCTCTATCATCTGACCAAGCTCGGCTGGTCGGATGTGATGCTGGTGGAGCGCTCGGAATTGACGAGCGGGTCCACCTGGCACGCGGCGGGCGGGTTTCACACGCTCAATGGCGATACCAACATGGCCGCACTGCAGGGCTACACGATCCGGCTTTATCGCGAGCTGGAGGAGCTGACCGGCATGTCCTGCGGGCTGCATCACGTGGGGGGCGTGACGCTGGCCGACACGCCCGAACGCTTCGACATGCTGAAGGCCGAACGCGCCAAGCATCGCTTCATGGGTCTGGAGACGGAAATCCTCGGCCCCGAGGAGATCAAGGCGATTGCGCCGATCACCAATGTCGAGGGCGTGTTGGGCGGGCTTTACGATCCGCTCGACGGGCATCTGGACCCCTCCGGCACGACGCATGCCTATGCCAAGGCGGCGCGGATGGGGGGAGCCACGATCGAAACCCATTGCATGGTGCGCGAGACCAACCAGCGGGCCGATGGCAGTTGGGACGTGGTGACGGACAAGGGCACGATCCATGCCGAACACGTGGTCAATGCAGGCGGTCTGTGGGCGCGCGAAGTGGGCGCAATGGCGGGATGCTACCTGCCGCTTCATCCGATGGAACACCAGTACCTGGTGACGGACGATCTGCCCGAGATTTACGAGCGTGGCACCGAGCACCCGCATGTGATGGATCCCGGCGGCGAAAGCTACCTGCGGCAGGAAGGGCGCGGGCTTTGCATCGGGTTCTACGAACAGCCCTGCAAGCCCTGGGCCGTGGGCGGCACGCCCTGGGAATTCGGGCATGAATTGCTGCCAGATGATTATGACAAGATCGAGGACTCGATCGCCTTCGCCTATCGCCGCTACCCGATCCTGGAACGCGCGGGCGTGAAGACCGTCATTCACGGGCCGTTCACCTTTGCCCCCGATGGCAACCCGCTGGTGGGCCCGGTGCCGGGCCTGCGCAATTACTGGTCGGCCTGCGGGGTCATGGCAGGCTTTTCCCAAGGCGGCGGGGTCGGCCTGACGCTGGCACAGTGGATGGTCGAGGGCGAGCCGGAGCGCGACGTCTTCGCCATGGACGTGGCACGCTTCGGGCGCTGGATCACGCCGGGTTACACCCTGCCCAAGGTCATCGAGAACTATCAGAACCGTTTTTCCGTCACCTACCCGAACGAGGAACTGCCCGCCGCGCGGCCCTTCCGCACGACGCCGATGTACGACATCTTCGATCAAATGGGCGCGGTCTGGGGGCAGCAATACGGGCTGGAGGTGCCGAACTATTTCGCCGAAGGCGATGAGCCGCGCTACGAGACGCCCTCGTTCCGCCGCTCGAACGCGTTCGAAGCGACGGCGCGCGAGGTGCAGGCCGTGCGCGGGGCCGTGGGCATCAACGAGGTGCAAAATTTCGGCAAGTATCGCGTGACGGGGGCGGATGCGCGCGGCTGGCTCGACCGGGTCATGGCCGGGCGGATTCCGAAACCCGGGCGGATCAGCCTGACGCCGATGCTGGCCCCCTCCGGTCGGCTCATTGGCGACTTCACCGTGGCCTGCCTGTCGGAGACGGAGTTCCGCCTGACGGCGAGCTATGGCGCGCAGGACTTCCACATGCGCTGGTTCGAAGGGCAGCTTGCGGGCGATGTGCGGGTCGAGAATATCTCGGACCGGTCGACCGGCTTCCAGATCGCGGGGCCGCGCGCGCGCGACCTGCTGGCCAAGGTCACGCGGGCGGATGTGTCGAACACGGCTTTCCGCTTTCTCGACGTGAAGCGGCTGTCGGTCGGCATGATGGAGGCCACGGTTCAGCGGGTCAGCTACACCGGCGATTTGGGCTATGAAATCTATGTCGACGCCATGGAACAGCGTGCCCTGTGGCATCTGCTGTGGGAGGCAGGACAGGAGTTCGGCCTCAAGCCCTTCGGGATGCGGGCGATGATGAGCCTCCGGCTCGACCGATTCTTCGGGTCCTGGATGCGGGAATTTTCGCCCGATTACATGCCCGGCGAAACCGGGATGGACCGGTTCATCAAGTGGGACAAGGATTTCATCGGCAAGGAGGCCGCCGAGAAGGAGCGCGCCGAGAGTCCTGCCCGCAAGCTTTGCACCTTCATCGTCGAGGCCGATGATGCCGATGTGGTCGCCTATGAACCGATCTGGCTCGATGGCAGCGTGCAGGGGTTCTGCACCTCGGGCGGCTATTCGCACCATGCGGACAAATCCGTGGCCTTCGGCTTCATCCCGACCGAGCGGGCCGTCGAGGGGCTGGAGGTCGAGATCGAGATCCTCGGGAACATGCACAAGGCGCGGTTGGTGACAGAGATGCTCTTCGATGCCGATGGCGCGCGGATGCGGGGATGAGCGATCCGGTGATCCTGCTGCTGGCAGCCGGGGCATCGTCGCGCATGCGGGGGGCCGACAAGCTGCTGGAGGAGGTGGGCGGCGAACCGCTGCTCACCGTCATGGCGCGGCGGGCGGCCAAGGCCGGGCCGTTGCGCGTGACCCTGCCCGACGGGAACGCCGCGAGGGCAGAGGCGCTTGCCGGGATCGACTGCGACATCGTCACCCTTCCCGCGGGCTGCGACCAGTCGCAGTCGCTTGCAGCCGGGGTTGCGGGGCTGTCCGGCCCGGTGCTCGTGATGCTGGCCGATATGCCCGAGGTCACCGCCCATGACCTGCATCTGCTGCTGGCGCTGTCCGCTCAGGCCCCCAATGCCATCCTGCGCGCCGCAGACGCGGACGGAACGCCTGGAAATCCGGTTCTGTTTCCGGCCGACCTGCTGCCCGAGCTTCAGAAAATCAAAGGCGACAAGGGCGCGCGCGGGCTGCTGAAACAGCATGCGGCGCGGGTGCATCTGGTGCCCCTGCAAGGCCAACGCGCGCTGACCGATCTGGACACGCCCGAGGACTGGGCCGCCTGGCGCGCGGCACAATCCCGATAAAAAGGGGCGGCACGAGCCTTCGCGCCGCCCCAGTCCGGGTCCGGGGAGAGGATCTGCCCCCTCTCCCCCCGTGTCCCTGCTGCATTCTGTAGTTAACGAGTAATCAGGCGCGCCTCATGGCCTTTCAGCACCTTGCGGGCGGCAGCATAGCTGTCGATCCCGGCAGGCTGCTGAAGCTCGGGGAAGAGCGTGTAGATCTCGTCCCGCTGCTCCGCGCCCATGCCACCAAGTGTCTGATCACCGGGCTGGAAGCTTTCGGTCCAGGCACCGTCCGCCAGAACCACCTCGTGCCGGTCGAACATGAAGTGGATATAGGTGGTGCGGATCGTATCCATGTAGCGAATGCCCTTGTGGTCGATCAGATGCTTGGCCGCGACCAGCACTTCGCTTTCTTCGAAATAGAGCTGCGTGCGGTCATTGCCGACCAGCATCCGGTGCTGCGGGCTGACCAGCATGTCGCGTTCGGGCAGACCGTTGCCAAGCGACCCGGCCTTGATCAGAACCGGGCGCAGGTTCGGCGCGCGGCGCAGTTCGGCATGGTTCAGGGTGCGCGATCCGATCCAGCGGATTTCCTGAATGCCATTGTCGCGGGTGATGATCTTGTCACCGGGCTGAAGTGCCTCGACGGCCACCTCGCCACGGGGGGTTGCAATGCGGGATCCGGGGGTAAAGCAGGGCACGACGTTCTCAATCTCCTCGAAGCGCATGGTGCCGGTGATGTTCTCGGGCGCGAAGCCGTTGCCATCGTAAAAGGTCACCGTGCCGTTTTCAGAATTGTCGGCATCGAGCACGACGCGCAGCGGGCCGGAACCCGTCAGGTCGAGCGTGTCGCAATCGTCGCCGGTGCCCCCACCGTCCACGTAGTCGCCGACATTGCCACCAAGGATCACGTCCCGGTCGGCACCGCCGTAGATTTCGTCTTCGTCGATGCCGCCATCCAGCGTGTCGTTGCCGGCACCGCCATAAATCGTGTCGTCATCGTCCTGACCATAGACCACGTCGTTGCCGTCACCGGCTTCGATGTAATCGCGGCCATTGTCGGTTACCGCGTCGGGGCCGATCGGATTGCCGTCCGAGCCGTCATCGGTGATGTTGAGCTCATCCGGGAAACCCGGGCCAAGCCCGCCATAGATCGTGTCGTCGCCAGCATCGCCAAGGATCGTGTCAGAGCCTTCGCCGCCGACGATCAGGTCATCGCCTTCGCCCGCGTCGATGGTGTCATCGTCAAAGCCGCCGTCGATCTGGTCATTGCCGCTGCCGCCGGTGATGCTGTCGGCATCGTCACCGGCAAAGATCGTGTCATTGCCCGCACCACCGTCGATGGTATCTCTCGCATCAAAGGGGTCGCCGTCGCCCGGGAACAGGCCGGGATAGCCGCGGTCGGGCAGCGGCAGGTTGCTATCCAGACGGGTGTCGATCAGATCGTCGCCATCACCGCCATCGACGGACGCATTGCCATCGCCACCTATCAGGTGATCGTTGCCGTCGCCACCGATCAGCGTGTCGTTGCCGCCTTCGCCCTTGATGGTGTCGTCTCCGCCCTCGCCATCGAGGTAATCGTCACCATCATTGCCCCAGATGATGTCGTCCCCGACACCGGCATGGACGGTGTCATTGCCTTCACCGGCGAGCACCACATCGTCATCGGGCGCAGCCCCGTCCAGAATGGCATCACCGGCGTCAATCATGTCGCCTTCGGGATCGCCTGTGTAGGCGAGGTTGATGTTGTCATCCCCCGGGGTGCCGTCGACGACGCCGTCTACACTATTCGGATTCACTATTTCACCAGCCATTGTCGTCTCCTTTACGCCCTGCCCGAGCGCGCAGCTTGCGCGGCCTCGCGGCGAACCACTGAATTTTCAATGACAACGAAAGACGAAGACTGCTGCTTCAGTGCATGGACGGTCAGGTTAAAGACCAAGGAAACCAAGAACATCGCACATCCCCTGACGATCGGTGTCGAACACGTTCCAACCGGTTTGCGATGTATGAAGAATGGGTGGGCGGGCGCACGAAAGCCGGAACCGAAGCAGATGGGCCGACGGCCATGAGGCGCGCGGCAGGGGCCTGCCTGGCAGGGCAGAACCCTCATACTGTTCCGCAAAACGTTGCGGCTCACATGCCACCTGCCGATCCTCTAAAACCGGCTGGTATCGTGCGGCCGCCCCCGTGGCCTTCAGACATCGCCCCCCAGTTGGGCTGACCAAGTCATAGCCCGAGCGGGCCGCTCCAAGAAAGCGAAAATTGTTTGAAACATGGCAAGAGAGCGTCGGCTTTGATCGAAATAGGGCAATATCGTGGTTAACGCGGCACTCCGAATTGGGCCGTTTGTCGCCGGGGTGGAAACAGGTACTGATGTCCCCCGATTCCGGCCAAACTGACTGAAGCAATTGTTGTTATTGGATTTCGAGGGAGTCATTCAGGGCCTCTGTCGGATGGCTGAGGACCACAATCGTTACCCCTCAAGCCTAAATCGTTTCTGTTTGATAAACAGTGTATTGGCCCGAAGATGGAAACGCAGTGTTAACCATGGCGGAATTTGGGCAGCATTGCGCTCCGGCTGACACATTTCCAATCCCGCGTCAAACCCCGGCTTTGGTTCCAATGCGGAACCAATTCAATGCGAATCACTTTCTTCGCGTCGGAATACTCAATCCTTTCAAGGCAGATGACCGCCTAAAGTGTTCGATATAGGAAACTGTTACCCGACTCCCGCGCCGCCCCCGTTCCGCCACAGATGCTGGCACTGCCCTTGCCATATACGCCCCAAATCTGCCTCATTTCACTGGCATCCTTGGTTTCAGGCAGCAACAAACAAGCGGAGCACCTGGATGCCACAACCGCACCCCACACCGAAACAGGCCCCCACCCCCCAACCGGTCCCGCGCAAGGGCAGCAGCGAGGATGAGACGCCCGCCACCTTCCGGGACTGGGCCAGCATCTGATAGGATCCGGGCCGACCCCGACCGGAGCTGCGCCCATGCCTACCCCGCTGACAGACATTCGCAACATCGGTCCGGCCATGGCCGAAGACCTGAAACGCGCCGGTATCCCGGATGCCGAGAGCCTGCGCCGGGCTGGTCCCGATGCGGCCTATGCGGCGATGCTGCGTGCCGGTAGCCGCCCACATTTCATCGCCTATTACGTGCTGCATATGGGGTTGCAGGGGCGCCCCTGGAACGATTGCCAGGGAGATGAGAAAGCAGCGCTGCGCAGTCGCTTCGATCAGATCAAGGCCGACTCCTTCGATCCTGACCGGTCCGAATTCGAAAGGCTGATGAATGAACTTGGCGTGGGCGCGCGACGCTGAGCCAAGAAGAATTTTGACGCAAAATTCTTCCGGGCCGAAATTTCTTCTGGAAGAAATTTGAAATGCGGAAAAATCTTCCCGAAGATTTTTCAGGGCCTGAACGGAAAACGGGCCGCCCAAATCAGAGCGGCCCGCAAATCATGTTTGGTCAGGTTCGACCTCAGCCGACCAGTTCGAGACCAGCGAAGAAATAGGCAATCTCTTCGGCCGCGGTTTCCGGCGCGTCGGAACCGTGGACCGAGTTTTCGCCTTTGGACAGGGCGAAGTCCTTGCGGATGGTGCCGTCGGCGGCTTCTGCCGGATCGGTGGCGCCCATCACTTCGCGGTAGGCGGCAATGGCGTTTTCGCCTTCGAGAACCTGCACGACCACCGGCTCGGACGCCATGAATTCGCAGAGCTCACCGTAGAAGGGACGTTCCTTGTGCACGGCATAGAAGACGCCAGCCTGCGCGGGGGTCAGGTGAATGCGCTTCTGGGCGATGATGCGCAGGCCGGCTGCCTCGATCTTGGCATTGATCGCGCCAGTCAGGTTGCGCTTGGTGGCATCGGGTTTGATGATCGAGAAGGTGCGTTGAACCGCCATGGGAACTCTCCGGAAAATGGGTTGGTTTGGCGCGGCTGCTAACACGCAGCGCCTGTAAAGAAAACCCGCCAATTGACAGTGCCGCGCGACCGGGTCACACCCGCGCCCATGCTACGGATTTCAGACATCTCCTATTCCATCGCCGGCCGCCCCTTGCTGGAGCACGCAACCGCCACCATCCCCGAAGGCCACAAGGTGGGAATCGTGGGGCGCAATGGCAGTGGCAAGACCACGCTGTTCCGGCTGATCCGCGGCGAGCTGACGCTCGATACGGGTGAAATCACCCTGCCCCCCCGGTCCCGCATCGGCGGCGTCGCGCAGGAAGTGCCGTCTTCCGAGACCTCGCTGATCGACACGGTGCTGGCCGCCGATACCGAGCGCGCGTCGCTGATGGCCGAACAGACGCAGGATCCGACCCGCATTGCCGATATCCAGACCCGGCTTGCCGATATCGACGCCTGGTCTGCCGAGGCACGCGCCGCGACCATCCTGCGCGGGCTCGGCTTTACGCCCGAGGAACAGCTGATGCCCTGTTCGGCCTTCTCGGGCGGCTGGCGGATGCGGGTGGCACTGGCGGCGGTGCTGTTCTCGGCGCCAGACCTGTTGCTGCTCGATGAACCGACCAACTATCTCGACCTCGAGGGCGCGTTGTGGTTGGAAAGCTACCTGGCGAAATACCCGCACACGGTTTTGGTGATCAGCCATGACCGGGGGCTGCTCAACCGCGCCGTGGGCCATATCCTGCATCTGGAGGAGCGGCAGCTGACGCTCTACCAGGGCGGCTATGACACCTTCGCGCAGACCCGCGCGTCCCGGATCGCCGTGGCGCAGGCGGAATCGAAAAAGCAGGAGGCGCGCCGCGCCCATCTGCAAAGCTTCGTCGACCGGTTCCGCGCCAAGGCCACCAAGGCCCGGCAAGCGCAGTCGCGGCTGAAGATGCTGGAAAAGATGCAGCCGATCACCGCCCCGGCCGAGCGTGCATTCCGCAAGTTCAGCTTTCCAGAACCCGAACAGCTGTCACCACCCATTGTGCAGATGGACGGGGCCGCCGTGGGCTATGACGGTGTGCCGGTTCTGAAGCGGCTGAACCTGCGCATCGACCAGGATGACCGCATCGCGCTGCTTGGCCGCAATGGCGAGGGTAAATCGACGCTCTCGAAGCTGCTGGCCGACAAGCTTCTCACGCTGGAGGGGCGGATCACCAAATCCTCCAAACTGCGGGTGGGATATTTCGCGCAGCATCAGGTGGATGAGCTGCATATCGACGAAACACCCCTGCAACATCTGCGCAGGATGCGGCCCGAGGAGGCCCCGGCAAAGCTGCGCGCCCGGCTGGCGGGGTTCGGGCTTGGCGCCGATCAGGCGGAAACCGTGGTCGGCAAGCTGTCAGGGGGGCAAAAGGCGCGGCTGTCGCTCTTGCTGGCCACGCTCGATGCACCGCATATGCTGATCCTGGATGAACCCACCAACCACCTCGATATCGAAAGCCGGGAGGCACTGGTCGAGGCGCTGACCGCCTATAGCGGCGCGGTCATTCTTGTCAGCCACGACATGCACCTGCTGGAAATGACCGCCGATCGGCTGTGGCTGGTCAAGGATGGCACCGTGACACCATATGACGATGATCTGGCGGCCTATCGCAAGATGCTGTTGGCGGGCGAGGCGGCGACATCGAAACCAAAGCCGGAAAAGCCCAGGCCCAAACGTGCCAGCCGCGACCAGATCCTCGAACTGCGCAGCGAGGTGCGCAAATGCGAGGAACGGGTGGAGAAGCTGAACGCCATGCGCGACAAGCTGGCCGCGAAACTGGCGGACCCGGAGTTGTATGAATCGGGCAACACCGGCGAAATCGAGGTCTGGCAGAAGAAATACGCCGAAGTCATGAACGGTCTCGACCGGGCCGAGGCGATGTGGCTCAAGGCACTGGAAAAACTGGAGGAGGCCGAAGCGCAATGACCATGGCCGAGGCAATCACCGTCTTCGTGGCGCTGTTCGTGGTCATTGACCCGATCGGCCTTTCGCCGATGTTCATCGCCATCACCCGCGGCATGAGCACCCGCGCGCGCCGTGCCATCGCCATCCGGTCCTGTGTCGTTGCCGTGGGTCTTCTGACCGTGTTCGGCCTGGCCGGAGAGGCGGTTCTGGGCTTTCTCGGCATCTCGCTGTCCGCCTTCCGCATCGCGGGTGGCATCCTTCTGTTCCTGACCGCGCTCGACATGCTGTTTGAACGGCGCACGCAGCGCCGTCAGGGTCAGGCCGATGCGCCCCATGCGGATGATCCATCCGTCTTTCCGCTGGCCATGCCGCTGATTGCCGGTCCGGGTGCCATTGCCACGATGATCCTGCTGACCGGCTCTGCCGGGTCTGCCTCGGGCATCGCCATGGTGCATGGGGTGATGCTGGCGGTGATCCTCGTCGTGTTCCTGCTGTTTCTTCTGGCCGGGCCGATGGAAAAGATGCTGGGGCCCGTGGGCATCAACGTGGTCACACGGCTGCTTGGCATGCTGCTCGCCGCGCTCTCTGTCCAGTTCGTGATCGACGGCATTCGCGATCTGCAGGTGTTTTAAGCGGCCCCCTGCCCTATATTGGCCTCAGGATCAACGTTCAGACCGGCCCGATGAAAGACACCGACATCGCCTCGATCATCTATCTCAGCCTGCTGGCCATCGCGCTGACGGGGTCGATCATCTCGGCCAATCGCCACCAGATCGGCAAGGTCGCGCGCTATGCGGTGGTCTGGGGGGTTCTGGTCGTTGGAGGTTTCATTGCCGTAGGCGTGTGGCCCGAACTGCGCACCAACGTGCTGCCCCAGCAATCGGTCGTGACTGGAACGGGTGAAGTCACGGTGCCGCGCAGTTTCGACGGTCATTACTACCTCACACTGGAAATCAACGGCGCGCCCATCCGCTTTGTCGTGGATACGGGCGCGACCGACATGGTTCTGACCCCGCAGGATGCCGCCCGCGCCGGTCTGGACACCGCCACCCTGCGCTATACAAGCCGCGCCATGACCGCCAATGGCATGGTCCAGACCGCCCCCGTGCGGCTCGACCGGGTGGAGCTTGGCCCGATCACCGACCGCCGCGTGCCCGCCGTGGTCAATGGCTCGCCCATGCAGGAAAGCCTGCTCGGCATGAGCTATCTCAACCTCTTCGACCGGATCGCCATTGAAGATGGGCAGATGGTGCTGACGCGGTGATCGCTTTCTTAAGGGGCAGTCAATTCTTTTGCTTGATTGACTCTTTGTTCCTGCCCTAACGTCGGGTAGAGCCTGAATGAGCAGGCAGCCGGCAATTTTCGCCGACCAACTCGCCATAGACACAACAAAACCGAAGGGGGGCTCCCTTCACGCAACGCTATGGGGAGATAAGAAATGGGTGACTTCACCTACATTCAGAATATCAACTATTTTAACCTTGCCAGTCCGATTTCTGGTGGTACCGGAACTGTCACCGATCTGGACAATGACGACGAATTCGATCCTTTGGACGATGACGGTAATGGCTGGCTCTTCGCTGGGACCTTGGTGATCAATGGTGTTACGATGCCGGTCTTTACCAGCAACGGCGGTTTTCCGAGTACATTTCAGCAAATCTACAATCCCGGCCCGACACCCGTAACCTTTCCCGCAACGCTCGACAGCTCGATCACCTCAACCTTCACGGCGGCAAATTTCGCGTTCTGTTTCGCGGCAGGCACCGGCATTAAAACGCCCAAGGGCGAGGTTATGGTCGAGGCGCTGGCGATCGGCGATCTTGTCCTGACCGCAGAAGGCGCATCAGTGCCGGTCAAGTGGATCGGGCGGCAGACCGTGTTCCCGATGTTCGGCCCCGCCGAGCGGTTGACGCCGGTGCGTATTGCGGCGGGTTCCTTGGGCGATGGCCTGCCGCATACCGACCTGACGGTGACCGCCGACCACGGGATGCTGGTCGATGGTGTGATATGCCACGCGGGCGCGCTCGTGAATGGCGAGGGCATCACGCGGGTGCCGCTTGCTGAGTTGGGAGAGACCTATACCGTCTATCACATCGAAACCGAAGCGCACGAAATCATCCTCGCCAATGGCGCGCCTGCCGAGACCTTCATCGACAACGTCTCGCGCCGGGTCTTTGACAATTATGCCGAGTTCGAAGCGCTCTACGGAGACGTGCCGGAGATGGAGGAACTGACCTACCCTCGCGCGATGAGCGCGCGGCAGGTGCCGGAAAGGATCTGGGCAAAGCTGGTTGGAAAGGCCGTGGCCTGACGCGGAGCCGGAAGGATCAAAAACGCGCCCTTCTGCGTCAGCTCGTTTCCGCCTTCTTCTCCCACCTGCCACCCTCTTCGGACCAGTATTGCGCGGCACAGCCCGCGCCTGTCAGCGCTTTCCATTGGGTGCGGGCATGGGCCACGGCTTCGCTATTGCCGCCATCAAAGAGGATGCAGACCCGGTCGAGGCGCTGCACCTCGTCGGGGCTGACCTCGGCCCCCTCCACGCTCATCAGGCAGGCGGCCCCGTTGGAGATATCTGCCCCGCTGCACAACAATACCGGCTGATCGGCATCATGCGGCCCGCCCGCGCGGCCATGGGGCAGGAAGCCCTCCTCGGGGCGCAGCCATAGCAGCTCGTCCAACCGGTCGAGAAATGCATCCGAGCGGCCCCGGACCACCACCCTCCAGCCCACTTGCAGCGACTTGGCCGCAAGGGTCTGCACGGTCGTCTCGGCGCTGGACCGGGTCAAGTGGTAGAAATAGGCCGCGCCCATGGGGGGTTACTCCGCCTCGTAGCCATCGCGGATCATCCGGTCGAGCGCCATGACGCCCCAACCGGTCGCGCCCTTGGGCGCCAGCGCCGTATCCGCCTTGACGCTGGCCACACCTGCAATGTCGAGGTGAATCCAAGGGGTTTCATCCTTCACAAAACGTTGCAGGAACTGCGCCGCGGTGATCGAGCCCGCAGGACGGCCGCCCACATTCTTCATATCCGCCACATGGGATTTCAGCATCTTGTCATAGGCATCGCCGAGAGGCATGCGCCAAGCGCCCTCTCCTTCCGCGCCAGCTGCCTTCAGGAAGCTGTTGCAGAACCCGTCATCATTGGAAAACACGCCCGCGTTTTCATGCCCCAACCCGATGATGATCGCGCCGGTGAGCGTGGCGAGGTCCACCATGCCGGTAGGCTGGAAGCGGTCTTGCGCATACCACATGATATCGCAGAGGACGAGCCGCCCTTCGGCATCGGTGTTGATCACCTCGATCGTGTCGCCCTTCATGGACCGCACCACGTCGCCGGGCCGCTGCGCGCGCCCGTCGGGCATGTTTTCCACGAGGCCCACGACGCCCACGACATTGGCCTTGGCCTTGCGCAGCGCCAGCGCGCGCATGACGCCCGAGACGACGCCCGCGCCGCCCATATCCATGGTCATGTCTTCCATGCCGCCGGCCGGTTTCAGGCTGATGCCACCGGTGTCGAAAACAACACCCTTGCCGATCAGTGCCAGCGGGGCCTCGTCCCCGCCGCCCTTCCACTGCATAACCACAACCTTGGAGGGGCTTTCGGACCCCTGCCCCACGGCCAGCAGCGCCCGCATACCGAGTGTTTCCAGCTCTGCTTCGTCGAGGATCTCCACCTCCAGCCCCAGATCGGCCATCGCGGCGAGACGCGCGGCGAACTCTTCGGTGGTCAGCACGTTGGACGGCTCGCTCACCAGATCGCGGGTGAAAAAGACGCCCTCGGCCACGGCGGTCATGGGCGCGGCTTCGGCGGACACGTCCTCGGGCTTACTGACAAGGAACAAGGCCCCTTCGCCGATGGAAGGGTCACCGGTCTTGTGATCGGTGAATTCATAGGCCCGCATCGTCAGTCCGAAAGACATGTCAGCGGCCCGGTGGAACGCCCCGGCGGCCACGGTCAGCGCCGCCTTGCCCTTGGCCTTGGCCAGTTCGGCCCCGGCGCGACGCGCCTCTTCGACACTGACCCGGCGGGGAAGCTTGACGACCAGCAGCGCCTCGGCGGCGAGGCCGGTCGGAAAGCCCAGAGACACGCAATCGCCCGTCTTGGCCTTGTCCCAGGCGTCCGACTCGGCCAGACGCACCAAAGCCCCCTTGGTCAGCCGGTTCACCCGGCGCGCAGACTGGTCGAGCTTGCCATCGGGGGTGACGATCACCGCCAGCTTGCCTTCGGCGCCTGCCAGCGCATCGAGGTCGGTTTCAGAGAAGGAAATGGCAATCGGCGTGGTCATGTGGGAACCTCTGGAATTGGATGTTGTTGCAACACTAGAACTAGTGGGCAGGCTTGACCAGATATGCCTGTCCTTGTGGCTGCGATTGGATTAAGACCTTGGTTACTGGGGTTGTTAAGAGCTTGATTTCGGGGGGCGATGAACGTGGGACGCTATGACCGGTATATCCTGTCACAGCTTCTGGCGCTGTTCAGCTTCTTCAGCCTTGTGCTGGTCTCGGTCTACTGGGTCAACCGGGCCGTGGGCCTGTTCGACAGGCTGATCGGCGACGGGCAATCCTTGCGGGTTTTCCTAGAGTTTTCCGCCCTTTCCCTGCCACAGATCATCTTTCTCGTGCTGCCGGTCTCGGCCTTTGTGGCAGCGATCTATGTCACCAACCGGATGATTTCGGAAAGTGAGCTTGTGGTGATGCAGACCGCGGGTTGCTCGGCCCTTAGGCTTCTGCGTCCGGTCTGGGTGTTCGGTGTCGTGGCCGCGCTGCTTCTGGCGATTCTGGCGCATTACCTTGTGCCCGCCGCCCGTGGCCAGCTCATGAACCGGTCGGTGGAGGTGTCTCAGGACATGACCGGCAGGCTTCTGCGGGAAGGCGAGTTCATCCACCCCACGGATGGGCTGACCGTCTACATCCGCGAGATCACCGAACTGGGCGAGTTTCGCGACGTGTTCCTGCAAGACAGGTCAACGCCCGATGTGGAAACGACCTATACCGCCCGGCGCGCGCTGCTGGTCTCGTCAGAGGCCGGCCCCCGGCTGGTGATGTTCGAGGGGGTGGCGCAGACCGTGCAGGCCGAAGGGCAGCGCCTGTCCATCGTCGAATTCGACGATTTCACCTATGACATTGCTGGGCTGATCGAAACGCCGGAGACGCGCACACTGCATATCCGGGAACTGTCCACCCCGGTGCTGCTGTTTGCGCCGCGTGCCTTTGCAGAGGCGCAGGGCTCGACGCTTGCCGAGTTCCGCTTCTCGGGTCATGACCGGCTTGCCCGCCCCATCTTCGCGCTGTTCGTGCCGGTGATCGCAGCTGCGACCCTGATGCTCGGCGCGTTCTCGCGCTTTGGCATCTGGCCGCAGATCCTTTTGGCCATCGCGTTGATCATTCCCCTGCAGATGATCTGGAACGTGGCTGAAAGCGTCGGGATGCGGCAGGACGGCATGGCTTGGCTGGCCTATCTGCAACCGGCAGCGGCCGGAGCCATTGCCGCGCTGATGATCGCGCTGGCCCTGCGAGGCCACCGGCGCCCGCGCCGACAGGAGGCCGCGGCATGATCCTGCATCTGTATATCGCCCGCAGGTTCCTGCGCTCGTTCCTGATCGTGCTGGCGGTCTTCGTCGCCATTCTGCTGCCGATCGACCTTGCCGAACAGCTGCGCGCGATCGGGGAAAGCAATGCGGGGCTAGGCGCGGCGTTCAATCTGGCGCTGCTGAACCTGCCCGGCACGCTCTACCGGATGCTGCCGCTGTTCATTATCCTGGCAACGCTCGTTCTGTTCCTGTCCCTGGCGCGCACGTCCGAGCTTGTGGTCATACGGGCCTCGGGCCGGTCTGCCCTGCATTCGGCCCTGTCGCCGGTGATGATGTCGCTTGTGATCGGAATCCTCGGACTGCTGGTCATCAATCCGCTCGTCGCCGCAACCGAGCGGCAATACGAGATCTCCATGTCGCGCTACCAGAGCGGCGAAAACCGAACCCTGTCCGTGTCTGGCGAAGGGCTGTGGCTGCGCCAGGGCAGCCAGTTCGGCCAGACCGTGATCCGCGCGGCGCGCGCCAATTCCGATGGCACGTCGCTTTTCGAAACCAGTTTCTTTGTCTTCGACCCCGACGGGTTGGCGCAAAGTCGCATTGACGCGGACTCCGCTATTCTGACGGATGGGGCATGGACGCTGACCGATGCCAAGCTCTGGCCGCTAGGACAGGCCAACCCCGAGGCGGAGGCCACCAGCCATGAAACCTTCACCCTGCCCTCCACCCTGACCCGCGATCAGATCCGCGACAGTTTCGGCCGCCCCACGACGATTCCGATCTACGAACTGCCCCGGTTCATCTCGCAACTGCGCACGGCGGGCTTTGCCGCCCTGCAACACCGCATGTGGTTCATGAGTGAATTGGCCAATCCCCTGCTTCTCGCCGCGATGGTTCTGATTGGCGCGAGCTTCACGATGAGGCATACACGTTTTGGGAAAACGGGGATGATGGTGCTATTCGCATTGCTGGTGGGATTCGGGCTGTTCTTCCTGCGCAATTTCGCGCAGGTTCTGGGGGAAACCGGCCAGTTGCCGGTGGCCGTCGCGGCATGGACTCCACCGATCGCGGCGATTCTGCTGTCGCTTGGAATTCTCTTGCATACGGAGGACGGATGATGCGGATCGGCGCGTTTCTTCTGTCCCTGATCCTGCTGGCAAGCCCGCTGGCCGCGCAAACGCGCGCCATTCCCGCGACGCTGATCGCCGACGACATCCGCTTTTCCGGCGCAACCACCTCGGTCACCGCCAGCGGCAATGTCGAGATCTTCTACAACGGGGTCAGGCTGCGCGCGGGCCGGATTGTCTATGATGGCACCGCGGATCGCGTGACCGTGGAAGGCCCGATCACCCTGACCGAAGACAGCGGCCGCAGCATCGTCTTCGCCGATTTCGCCGAGCTTTCGGCCGATTTGCAAAACGGTGTGCTACAATCCGCCCGGCTGGTTCTGGACCGGCAGTTGCAGATTGCCGCGACCCAAATCAACCGGGTCGACGGGCGCTACACGCAAATGTACCAGACCGTCGCATCGTCCTGCGAAGTCTGCGCCGCCAACCCGGTGCCGCTGTGGCAGATCCGGGCGCGTCGGATCATCCATGATCAGCAGGAACAACAGCTCTATTTCGAAGATGCCCAGTTCCGGGCGCTCGGTGTGCCGATTGCATGGTTCCCGCGTCTGCGGCTGCCCGATCCGACGCTGGAACGCGCCACCGGCTTTCTGACCCCGACCATTCGCGCGTCGAACCAGTTGGGCACCGGCATTCGCCTGCCCTATTTCATCGAGTTGGGCGATCACGCGGACCTGACCGTCACGCCCTATATCACCGCAGGCGACAGCCAGACACTTGAGGCCCGGTTTCGCCGGGCGTTCGAGAACGGATTTGTCGAACTGAACGGGGCTGTCAGCTGGGATGACCTGTCGGTGGACTCGTCCCGATCCTACGTCTTTGCAGAGGGGTGGTTCGACCTGCCGCGCGATTTCCGGCTGGAGTTCACCTACGAAACCGTCTCGGATCCGGATTACCTGTTGACGTATGGCTATAGCGAGGAAGACAGCCTGAACACGGGCGTGACCCTCAGCCGGGCCGATCGCAACGAGTATATCGGCATTTCCGCCAACCGGTTCCGGTCCCTGCGGGAGGGCGACAACAATTTCACCCTGCCCACCCTGACCCTTGATGCGGAGGTAACGGAACGCTTCAGCCCCGCCGGGCTTGGGGGCATTGCAACGGTCGGCATGTCCACGCACAGCCATGCCCGCCGGTCGGATGCCGATATCGACGGGCGCGATGTGGCGCGGCTCAGCTTCGATGCCAATTGGCGGCGCGACTGGATCTTGCCCGCCGGCATTCTGGCGGCGGTCGAGGCGCAATGGCAGGGGGATGTCTACAATATCAGCCAGGACTCCACCTATGACGACACCATCACCCGCTCGACGCCCTATCTTGCGGCCGAGTTGCGCTGGCCCCTGGCGCGGGCGAATTCGGCAGGGGTGACGCATCTTCTGGAACCGGTGCTGCAATATGTCTGGGCCCCTGACACGCAACCTGCCCTGCCCAATGAAGATGGGCGCGTGGTGGAATTCGACGAGGGCAACCTGTTCTCGCTCAACCGCTTTCCCGGCGCCGACGGACAGGAACTGGGGCCGCGCCTGGCCTATGGGCTGTCCTATACCCGCAACGATCCGCTTGGCTGGTCGCTTGGGGTGACAGTCGGGCAGGTCTTGCGCGAACGCGATCATGCGCAATTCACCCAAGGATCGGGGCTGGACGGGACGCAATCCGATTTCATGCTATCCACTAGCCTCGGGATCGGCAATTCGCTGACCCTGATGAACCGCGCCCTGTTCAGCGAGTCCTTCAATATCAGCTCGAATGAATTCGCCCTGATGTGGGAGGAGGAGCAGTTCGATCTTGCCTCTTCGATCACCTGGCTGGAAGCAGATCCCGCCGAGGGCCGCCCTCAGGACATGGCGGAATGGGCCTTTGACGCCAGCTATGATTTCGACAATGCCTGGGCCGCGACAGTGGACTGGCGCTATGATTTCGAGGCCAACGAGCCCACAAGGGCGGGATTGAGCCTGATCTACGCAACCGAGTGCGTGGACGTGGAGTTTTCTCTCTCGCGTCGGTTCACGACCTCGGCTACGTTGCCCTCAGCCACCGATATCGGATTGACTGTGGCATTGAACGGTTTCGGCGCGTCCCGCGACGGGCGCAGCTATGACCGAAGCTGCCACAGGTGACCGGAACGCCGGACGAAAGAATGACGCATATGACCATGACGACCCAAGCAGACAGACCCCGCATCGCAGGCCCCCTGAAAACCCTGACCGCAGCGCTTGCCCTGTCCCTTGCCGCGTTGACACCGGCCACGGCGCAAAGCCCGTTTTCGGCGGCTGTGACCGTGAATGACCAGATCGTCACGCACTACGAAATCACGCAGCGGGTGCTGTTTCTCGAAGCTCTGAACGCACCCGGCGACTTGCAGGAAGAGGCGCGCGAAGCCCTGATCAACGAACGCCTGCAACGCGAAGTCGGCGAGCGGTTCGGCATGCTCGCCAGCATCGACGATATCGAAGAGGGCATGGCCGAATTCGCGGGCCGCGCCAACATGAACACCGAGGCCTTTCTGGGCGCCTTGCAGAACGAGGGGATTTCGCCGGAAACCTTCCGCGATTTCGTGGCGGCCGGGATCACCTGGCGCAATATCGTGCGCGCCCGTTTTGGCCCCCGCGCACAGGTCACCGAGGAAGAGATCGACCGGGCGCTGACCCTGTCCGCATCCGATGGCGGCGCACAGATCAATGTCGCCGAGCTCGTGGTGCCGATCACCCCGGAAAACGCCGATCAGATCCGCGCCGACATTGCCCGCCTGGCGCGGGAACTCGATGGCTCGATCGGGGCCTTTTCGGAAGCCGCCCGCGCCTATTCCGCTGCGGCAACGGGCCGTCAGGGTGGCGGCCTTGGCTGGCGCCCCCTGTCCGCGATCCCGCCGCAACTGCGCGCGATCCTTCTGCCGATGAATGTGGGCGACGTGACAGACCCAGTGCCGCTTGGACCTGCCATCGCGATTTTCCAGCTGCGCGGGCTGGACGAGACCGGGTTCGTATCGCCAGAGGTGATGGCGGTCGAATATGCCGAGGTGCTGATCCCCGGCGGCCACAGCGCCGAGGCCTTGGCCGAGGCGCAGGATCTGCGCGACAGCATCGACACCTGTGACGATCTGAACGGTGTGCGTCCGGGCGGCTTTGAACTTGTTTCCCTGCCGATCGAGGATGTGCCCGGTGATATCTCGCTCGAGCTGACCCGTCTGGATGCCAACGAGGTTTCGACCGGGCTGACCCGCGCGAACGGGACGCAGCTTCTGTTCCTGATGCTCTGCGGCCGGTCCACGGAACTGCCCGAAGGTGGACGCGACGAAGTCCGGCAGGCCCTGTTCCAGCAGCGTCTGGAAAGCTATGCGCAGGGCTATCTGGCCGAACTGCGCGCCGATGCGATCATCGACGAAAACCCATGACCGCGCAGACACTGCCCCCCGTGGCTGTCAGCTGCGGGGAGCCGTCGGGGATCGGCCCGGAAATCATCGTCAAGGCACGTGCCGCGCTTGGGGCGGATCTGCCCTTCTTCGCCATTGGGGATCGGCGTCATTTCGAAGCCTATGGGGCCGTTGACCTGATCTCGGCCCCCGCGGACGCCTTGGGCGTGCCACTTGGACGCCTGCCGCTGCTGGCCCATGATTTTGCCGCAGATGCCGCACCCGGCCAGCCCGACCCGCGTAACGCGCAAGGCGTAATCGACGTGATCGGGAAAGGCGTCGATCTGGTTCGGTCGGGCCAGGCCTCGGCGATCTGTACCGCACCCATCCACAAGAAGGCGCTGAAGGACGGGGCGGGCTTCGCCTTTCCCGGTCACACCGAATTCCTGGCCCAACTTGCGGGTGTGGACCGCGTGGTGATGATGCTGGCCTGCGATGCCCTGCGGGTGGTGCCGGTCACGATCCACATCGCGCTGGCCGATGTTCCCGAGGCGCTGACACCGGAGCTTCTGGCCGATACGATTCGCGTCACACATGCGGCGCTGATCCGCGATTTCGGGCTGGAGGCCCCGCGATTGGCGGTGGCAGGTCTCAATCCCCATGCGGGTGAAGGCGGCACCATGGGGGTCGAGGAGATGGCAGTCATCACCCCGGTGCTGGACATGCTGCGCACCGAAGGGATGCGGATTTCGGGGCCTGCCTCTGCCGACACCATGTTCCACGCGGGCGCGCGGGCGGGCTATGATGCGGCGATTGCCATGTATCACGATCAGGCACTCATTCCGATCAAGACGCTGGATTTCGCGGGCGGCGTGAATGTGACGCTTGGACTGCCTTTCATCCGCACCTCGCCCGATCACGGGACGGCGTTCGATATCGCCGGGCGCGGCATGGCGGATCCGGCCAGCATGATCGCTGCGCTGCGTATGGCGCGCGACATGGCCCTTGCCCGGGCGGGAGGCGCGGTATGAGGCAGGTTGGAGGGGGCGCTGCCCCCGTCGCTACGCGACTCCCCCGAGGTATTTTTGCCAAGCTGAAAGGGGGCGCGCGCGTTAACCTTAATGGAGTGTTGCATGGCCACGATTGACGGGCTGCCGCCGCTGCGCGAGGTGATCGCGACCCATGGGCTGAGTGCCCGCAAGGCGCTTGGGCAGAACTTCCTGCTGGATCTGAACCTGACCGCGAAGATTGCCCGCGCGGCGGGGGACCTGACCGGCTGCGATGTGCTGGAGGTGGGGCCCGGCCCCGGCGGCCTCACGCGCGGGTTGCTGGCCGAAGGCGCGCGGCGGGTGGTGGCCATCGAGAAGGATGCGCGGTGTTTGCCGGCGCTGGCCGAGATTTCGGCGGCCTATCCCGGTCAGCTGGAGGTTTTGAACGAAGACGCGTTGCAGGTCGATTGGGCCGCGCATCTGAGCCCGCCAATCAAGGTTGTCGCCAACCTGCCCTATAATGTGGGCACGGAACTGCTGGTGCGTTGGCTGACCCCGAAGATCTGGCCGCCTGAGTGGCAAAGCCTGACCCTGATGTTTCAGCGCGAAGTGGCGGAGCGGATCGTGGCGCAGCCCGGCGGCAAGGCCTATGGGCGGCTTGCGGTTCTGGCGCAATGGCGCTGCAGCGCAAAGATTGCCCTGACCCTGCCGCCCGAGGCGTTCACGCCACCGCCCAAGGTGCGCTCCGCCGTCGTGCATCTGGAGGCGCTGCCAGAGCCGCGCTTTGCCGCTGATCCCAAGGTTCTGGAACGCGTCGTCGCCGCCGGGTTCAACCAGCGGCGCAAGATGTTGCGGGCGGCTCTGAAGGGGATTGCCCCGGATATCGAGGATCGCATCCTCGCGGCGGGGCTGAAACCCACCGACCGGGCCGAACAGGTCCCGATCGAGGGGTTCTGTGCGCTCGCCCGCCAGGTGGCGGCGGGCTGAGGCTTATTCGGCCGCCTGCGGGCCTTCTTCCGGAGAATTCGGCGCGTCACCCTGCCCCTCCGACGGGGCTTCTGCCGTTTTCTTCGGCGCACGGCGGGTGCGGGGGCGTTTGGGCTTGGGCGCGCTTTCGGGCGTGCTGACCAGGCCGCTGTCGCCCGATGCGGGCACGTCGATCACCTCGCCGAAGGACTTCTGCTCCAGCTTGCTGTCGGGCATGTCTGTGGGCTGGTCCTGCGCGGCCTCATCTTCGCGCGCCTGACGGGCCTCGCGGGCCTGCTGCTGTTGCTGCTGCTGCGCTTCCTGCTCGGCGCGGCGGGCGTCCTGTTCGCGCTGCGCTTCTCCCAGCATCCGCGCGTAATGCTCCGCATGCTGCTGGAAGTTCTCGGCGGCCACCCTGTCATTGGCGAGCTGCGCATCGCGGGTCAGCTGATTGTACTTGTCAATAATCTGCTGCGGCGTCCCACGGACCTTACCCTCGGGGCCGGAACTGTCGAACACGCGGTTGACGATGTTGCCCATGGAGCGGTTGTTGTTGCGATTGCCCTTGGACCGCGAACGGTTTTTAGATGATCTCATGTGTCTGTATCTGTTCCAGTTGTCCTGGTGTCATTGGGATGCGGGACATGCGATGGTCAGGCAATCGGGCCTGTCCGGCTGGACGTTGCAGCTTGCCCCTGCTGTTGCGGTTATCCCTGCTGTTTTCGTCTCGTCTGAGGGTGAACCGCGGGGGCATGGCCTGATGTCCATTCCGCATCCGCTGCCCCTGTGTAACCACGGGTTTCCCGGCAAAACAAGGGCAAACTGCCCCTCTTGCGGTGATTTCCGCCGGGGTTGGCGGAAATATCGCGCAAAATGACGCCATGCGTGCCCGATCAGGCGGGTTTTCTGCCCAGAACCACGCGATCCCTGCCATCAAGATCGGGTCGGACCTGCACCTCTTCAAGCCCTGCCTTGCGGAACATGTCGGCCACCGCGTCCCCCTGGGTCGGGCCGATCTCGACCATCAGCCGACCGCCAAACTTGAGATGCGCAGGGGCATCCCGGGTGATGATGCGGTAGGCGGACAGCCCATCCCCTTCATCGGTCAGTGCCATCCTTGGTTCGTGATGCACCTCGGCGGAGAGGCCCGGCATCTCGTCGAGCGCGATATAGGGCGGGTTGGAGACGATCAGATCGAACTGCCCGCCCACGATTTCCAGCCAGTTGCTGTGCAGAAAGGCAGCCCGCGGCAGGACAGCGTGTTTTTCGGCATTGGCCTCGGCCACCTGCAGCGCGTCGGTCGAGAGATCGGTCGCGATCCCCGTCGCCCGAGGCCGTTCCGCCAGAAGCGTGATCAGGATACAGCCCGATCCGGTGCCGAGGTCCAACACCTCTGAAAAGGGCTCGCTCAGGGCCAGCTCGATCAGGGCCTCCGTGTCCGGGCGCGGGTCCAGAACCTTGTCGGTCACGGTGAAGCGGCGGCCATAGAAATCGCGATAGCCGCGGATATGGGACATGGGCACACCGAAGGAGCGACGGAAGTAGAGACGCCGCGCCTCTTCGAAGACCTCTTGCGCCACCTCGTCCTGCGCCATCAGGGTCAGGCGCGCAGGGTCTGCCCCCATGGCATGGGCCAGCAGCATCCGCAACTCGGACATGGGCAGGTCGGCGCCGTCATACTCCATCTCGGATTTCAGCGCGCGAAGGGCGGTGGTCACGGTTAGGGGGGCGTCGCTCACCCCTCCATCTCCGCCAGCATCCGGGCCTGATCATCGGAGATCAGGGCGTCGATCAGCTCATCCAGATCGCCCTGCATGACCTGGTCGAGCTTGTAGAGCGTCAGGTTGATGCGGTGATCGGTGATGCGCCCTTGCGGGAAATTATAGGTTCGGATGCGTTCGGAGCGGTCGCCGGAGCCCACCTGCGCCTTGCGGTCGGCGGCGCGTTCATCGGCGGCTTTCTGGCGTTCCAGATCAAACAGCCGGGCACGCAGGACCGACATGGCAATCTCTCGGTTGCGGTGCTGCGATTTCTCGGAACTCGTCACCACGATACCCGACGGAATATGGGTGATCCGCACGGCGGAGTCGGTGGTGTTGACGTGCTGCCCCCCTGCCCCGCTGGCGCGCATCGTGTCGATGCGGATGTCCTGCGCGGGAATGTCGATATCGACCTCTTCGGCCTCGGGCAGCACAGCGACGGTGGCGGCAGAGGTGTGAATACGCCCGCCCGATTCCGTGGTTGGCACCCGTTGTACCCGATGCACGCCGGATTCGTATTTCAGCCGGGCAAAGACGCCCTCGCCGGTCACATGGGCCACGACCTCCTTGATGCCGCCAAGCTCGGTCAGTTGCTGTTCGATGATCTCCAGCTTCCAGCCGCGCGCATCGGCGTAGCGTTCATACATGCGCAGCAGGTCACCGGCGAACAGCGCCGCCTCATCGCCACCGGTGCCGGGGCGGATTTCCACCATCGCCGGGCGGGCATCTGCGGCGTCCTTGGGCAAGAGTGCCAGTTGCAGGGCTTTCTCGGCCTCGGGCAGCGCATCGCGCAGATGCGGCAACTCCTCCTCCGCCAGTTCCGCCATGTCGGGGTCGTCCAGCATCGCCTCGGCCTCGGCAATGTCGGTCAGGATCCGGCGATAGGCGGCGATCTGGTCCACGACCGGTTTGAGGTCCGAATACTCTCGGCTGATCGCCGCGATCTCATCGGCGGCGGGACCGGCATTCAGCCGGGCTTCGAGAAACTCGAACCGTTCGGTGATCTGGGTCAGGCGATCTGCGGGCAACATGACAGGCGGTGTGGCGCGGGGCGCGCGCGCCGTCAAGGGGCTAGCGCTGCCTCCAGCCGCTCCATCCAGCGGGTGACGCGGGCCGCATTCACCCCGGCATCGCCGTAGCCGAAGCGGGACCGGGAGAACACCTCGACCCGCGTTCCATCCCCTTCCGGGCTGAGCCGGATGGAAATCGCATCGGGATAGCCCATGATCCGGCTTCGCTGCACATAGGTCACCAGCCCATCCTCCGCCCTGCCCGCAAGGCGCGACACGCGCGGGGCCGTGGCCAGGACGCGATCCAGGGCATCTGAGACGGCTTCGGGGGATGCTTGAAGCATCAATGGCGGGGCGTCCCCGTCGCTGCCCCTTAGAAGATAGGCATTCGGCGTGCGGGGCCGTTCCGCCGTTGACGGGTCCAAATGCCACCGCTCGACCGACATGGGAGAAAGCCGGATATAGAGCAGCAGGGCAACGGGCAGCAGGAGCAATAGCAGGTAGCGCATCTTCCATAGATGGGGCGGCGCGCCGAATTTGCAAAGGTGACGCGGCGCAAGCCGCGCCCTGATTTCAAGGCTCTTCCCGCGCGGCACTGACGACGCTCAAAGACCATCGCATAAAGGGTAACACTGGTTAAGGTTAACGCCGGTTAGGGTGAACGCTTTTTGAAGCGCAGTCCCAAGATGGGTCGGGCTGCGCGTCAATAGCGAGGATTGGCAGCGGGCGGTGTCAAACGGGGCGAGGTTCGGCAAAGCAACCCCCGATGCAGACGCACACAGCGGGCAGGTCTCTGGTCACTCAGCAATCAACGCCTTGGTTGACCGGGCGATCACGCTTTCTTCATCCGTCGGCAGGACCAGGATCGGCACCCGACCGGCATCAATCACGGTCGCATTGGCTGCATTGGCGGCGGGGTCCAGGTCCAGCCCCAGAAACCCGAGCCGCTCCAGCGCACGCGCCCGGATCGGGGCCGCGTTTTCACCCACGCCCCCCGTGAACACCAACGCATCCACCCCGGCAAGCACGGCGGCCATCGCCCCGATTTCCCGGGCCAGCCGGGCACAGTAATAGCCAATCGCCTCCTCCGCCTCCGGCACATCCGACGCCAGGAGTTCCCGCATGTCATGGCTGATCCCGGACAGACCCAGCATCCCGCTTTCCTTGTAAAGAAGCCGGGTCAGGTCGTCATAGCCCATCCCCTCTTCTTTCATCAGGTAAAGCAGAACGCCCGGATCGACCTGCCCGGGCCGCGTACCCATGCACAGCCCCTCCAGCGCCGAAAACCCCATGGTGGACGAGATCGAGCGCCCGTTTTCGATGCCGCACAGCGAGGCCCCGTTTCCCAGATGGGCGACGATCACCTTGCCTCTGGCCAGATCCGGGTAATTACGCGCCATCTTGCCCGCAATGAAATCGTAACTCAGCCCGTGGAACCCGTAGCGGCGCACGCCCTGATCGTAATAGCGGCGCGGCAATGCGAAGAGGTCATGCACCCGCGGATGCCCCCGATGGAAGGCGGTGTCGAAGGCCCCCACCTGCACCGCATCCGGGAAGGCCGCGCGGGCCGCGTGGACGGCCGCAAGGTTATGGGGTTGATGCAGCGGGGCGAGCGGTTTCAGCGTTTCCAGATAGTCCAGCAGGGCGGCATCCAGCACGCGGGGGCCGTCGATCTCGGGTCCGCCATGGACGATGCGATGTCCGACCCCGAGGACAGGCCGGCTGGCCAGAAACGGCTCCAACGCGGTCAGGATGGCAGAGACCCCCGCGACATGGTCGGTCTTGCCGAGCGCGGTGCTGATTTTCGCGCCGCCTTCCGGTTTCAGAACCAGCCGGGCATCCGGGCCGATGGCGTCGACCATGCCAGAGGCTTCCAGAGCCGGTGCCGCCAAGGCCCCGTAAAGCGCGAACTTGATCGAGCTGGACCCGGCGTTGAGGGTCAGGATCACGCCGGTCATGTCAGGCTTTCCGCGTAAAGCGCAGCCACCGCGCAGGAGGCCAGCCGCGCCTTGTCGTCATCGGCGCGGGAATTGAGGATCACCGGAACCTGCGCCCCCATCACCACGCCCGCGGCTTCGGCATGGGCGAGGAAGCTCAGCTCCTTGGCGATCATGTTGCCCGCTTCGAGGTTGGGGGCCAGCAGGATATCGGCATGTCCCGCAACCAGCCCGGTGATGCCCTTGGTGCGTGCGGCCTCCAGATCAATTGCATTGTCCATGGCCAGAGGCCCGTCGACCAACCCGCCGGTGATCTGGCCCCGGTCGGCCATCTTTGACAGCACAGCAGCATCCAGCGTCGAGGGGATGGAGGGCGTCACCGTTTCCACCGCCGACAACACCCCCACCTTGGGCTGTACGATGCCAAGCGACAGGGCAAGATCAATCGCGTTCTGACAGATCGACACCTTGCAATCGAGATCGGGCGAGATGTTGATCGCCGCATCGGTCACGAACAGAAGATGATCGAGCCCCGGCACATCCATCACGAAGACATGGCTGAGGCGGCGATTGGTGCGCAGCCCGCCCTCTTTTTTCAGGATCGCGTGCAGCAGCTGATCGGTATGCAGATGCCCCTTCATCAGCGCCTTGGCCCGGCCTTCGTGGATCAGGGCCACAGCGCGCAAAGCGGCAGCGCGGTTGTCTGGCACGTCGATGATCTCGATGCCGGTCAGATCCGCGCCAAGCTCCTCCGCTGCCGCAGCGATCTTCTTCGCGCAGCCGACAAAGACGGGATCAATCAGCGTATGGTCCCGCGCCAGAAGCGCCCCGTTCAGCGCATCGGGCTTTTCCGGGGCCACAACGGCGGTGGCCAGCGCGGGCAGAGGGGCGGCCAGTTCCAGCAGCCGGTCGAAATGCTGATGCCGCTGCACCGTCAGGGCCGGCACGTCCATGTCATCGAAGCTCATCGGGCGGTCCGGGGCGATCACCTCGGCCCGCCCCTCGCAAATGCGCAGCCCGTCGTTCCGTTCCACCCAGGTGTCGAAACACACCACATTGCCCGGCAGCTTCTCCGCCACCCGCACCTTGGCCACCAGCGTTTCGCCCGCATGGGCGCGGTCAAGGAAGGTCAGCGTCTGGCGTTTATACAGCGTACCCGGACCCGGCAATTGATTGCCCAGAACCGAGGAAATCAGCGCCCCCACCCACATGCCCGGCGCAATCGCCTCGGGCCGTCCGTCACCGTCACCATCCTCGCGCGGCAGATGCATCGGGTTATGATTGCCGCTGGAATTGGCGAAGACATAGAGATCATCCGCCGTGACCAGCCGGGGGGAGGCAGCCTCCATTCCCACCTTGAGCGACTCGTAAGGGGTGTTGGAGAGCGTGGTCATGGGGCTGACCTCCGGGCAGAAGCGCGCACGAGGAGGGGAGCCTCGCGACTCAGGCGCAGGGTGACGATATGGCGGCCATGAAACAGGATCATGACGCAAGGCGACAGGGCCAGTCTCATGCCCCCACTGGGGCCAGTTTGACGCCCTCGGCCTCCAGCCCCGCACGCACCGCGCGGGCAATTTGCAGCGCGGTCTCGTTGTCGCCATGCAGGCAGATCGTGTCGACGCGCGACGGGATCACCTTGCCCGATTCCGCGATGATGGCCCCTGCCTTGACCATCTCGACCATGCGCTTGGCCGCCCGGTCCGCATCATGGATCACCGCGCCGGGCAGGCTGCGGTCCACAAGGGTAGCGTCGTCATTATAGGCCCGGTCGGCGAAGATCTCTCCGGCGTAGGTCGCGCCCAAAGCCTTAACCGCCGGTTCCTGCGCGGTCGAGGCCAGAACGAAGATGATCACATCGGGATCGACCGACAGCGCCGCCTCATAACAGGCGCGGGCCATCTCCTGATCCTCGGAGCACATATTGGACAGCGCCCCGTGCAGCTTGAAATGCCGCACCTCGGCGCCAAGCGCCTTTGCCATGCCCCGGATCGCCCCAAACTGGTAGCGGATGGCGTTTTGCAGGTCTTCGCGGCCCATCTGCATGCGCCGGCGGCCAAATCCCTGAAGATCGGGAAAGCCCGGATGTGCGCCGATGCCGACGCCATTGGCCTGCGCCACCTTGATCGTTTCGGCCATCACGCTAGGGTCACCCGCGTGGAAGCCGCAGGCCACATTGGCCGAGGTCACGACCTTCAGAACCTCGGCATCATTGCCCATGGGCCATGGGCCAAAGCTTTCGCCCATATCGGCGTTCAGATCGACGCGGATGGTCATGGCTCAAGTCTCCTGTTCATGGGTATCATGATGGGCGGAAATCACGCCGCTCACCAGTTGATAGGATAGAAGGTCAGGTATGTCACCGGGATGGCGCACGCGGGGTTCAACACGGGAAGGAAGCGATTTCAGATACTTATCGAGCGACGTTCGCGCGGACAGTGCCTCGTCCAGCGTCACGAAACGAAACCGGATCGGGCTGCCGGGTGCCGCTTGCGCGACCTTGGCCAGATCGGAACTGATCACCGTCGCGATGCGGGGATAGCCGCCCATGGACTGGCATTCGTTGAGCAGCACGAAAGGCGAGCCATCGCCGATCACCTGCACATCGCCGGGCACGATGATCTCCGACAGGATCGCCAGATGCGCATCCGAGGAAAAGCCCGGACCGTCATGGCCCATCCGCGCGCCCATGCGGCTGGCACGGGCATCCTTTTGAAAGGCGGTGGTTTCCAGACGGGCGAGCGTATCGGTGGCGAATTGATCGGTCTGCACCGAGGGGAGGATACGGATTTCACCCCCAGAAAAGCGATCATCGGCGGCAATCATCATGCCCCCCG
>NZ_MNBL01000043.1 GCF_001879695.1 Nioella sediminis | reverse complement strand
CCGCCTGCAAACGCCCGCCGATCCCGCCAGAGATATGGGCGGACCGTGCACCGAGGATCTCTGCCGCATCGAGTCCCGCGATACTGAGATAGCCATAGCTGCCCTTGAGCGCCCCGCCGATTTTCAGCGTCGCGCCGCGCGGCAACACATGGCTGCCAGACCAGTGCAGTCGGGCCCCATCAATCTCGGCCGTCATCGGCGCGCCGGTCAGGGCAATCAGCAGATCCGCGCCCTCGGCCCGGAAGGTGCCCCCTGCCCCGGCCATCTCGATGGCCAGCGCCCGGTCCGGATCGGATCGCAGGAGCGCCGCCCCTTCCGCCAGCGCCAGCGGGTCCATCGCACCGCCGCGCGACAATCCCTTGGACAGAAGCCCCGGACGGCCCGCATCCTGCAAGGACAGCCCCGGCCCGGCGGACAGGATCTGCAAGACCGCGCTCATGGCAGAGCCTCGCAACTTGCCATCATCCGACCGGCCTCCACCCCGGCCCAGGCATCCTCGAAGGCCGATGCCGTGACCGGCTGAAACAGGATCTCATCGCCTGCGGTCAGGGGAAAGGGCTGCTCTGCCTGCTGGCCGAACACGTCAATCGCCGCCCGCCCGATCCAGCGCCAGCCGGTCTGGGTGCCGACAGGAAACAGCACCAACTGGCGGATAGCCAAGGCCAGACCGCCTGCCGGAACATGTGGATTCAACTCGGTTTTCCGAGGAATATCAAACATCTCCGGCAATCGACCCAGATAGGGCATCCCCGGTGAGAATCCGATGGTCAGCACCCGGACCGGAGTCCGGGAAATCTGCGCAACCGCATCATCCGGTGACAGCCCGGCCATGCTGGCCGCTTCTTCCAGTTGTGGGCCATGATCGCCCCCGAACACCGTCGGCACGCGCCACAGCTTGCGTCCATGGGGCAAGGGCACACCGTACCAGTCACGGCTTCGCAGCAGATCCTTCAGGACGGCTTCGAGCGCATCATGGCTCAGCCGGACCGGGTCGAAGCGAAGGAACACCGATTTCAGCGAGGTGGCGCTTTCCTCGACGCCGTCCCAGGCGGCGGCCTCGACGGCCGCCCGGAATGCCAGCGTCGCGGCATTGACGGCCATTGACAGGTGATCCCCGAATTCGACCAGCAGACCCGCCTCGCCCATCCGGTGAAGCCGGGGAAACCCGCTTTGCTGTTCTGTGCCACCCATGGCCTGCCCGTCCCTCTTGGTCCGGTGCCATGGTGCGGCCCCGGCGGAGTGGTTGCAAGGCCCGGACGGATGATTTTCCTGCCGCGCCGCACCCGGCCCTCGACCAGGCGCATTCACTCTTGTATCCGGCCCTGCAATTTCATATCGAGTGCCCCGAGCCGGTCTAGCTCAGCTGGTAGAGCGTCTGATTTGTAATCAGGGGGTCGGGGGTTCGAGTCCCTCGACCGGCACCATATCCAGATCTAACACATTGATTTCGCTTCAGCTTTTGTGAATCCCTAGAAGCAGCAGACCATGTCGAAGACCATTTCACCAACGGTCACCTTCGTGAAAGACTGGGTCTCCCACTTCAGCCGTCGAATCCCGAAAGAGCTAAAACGCCGCTATACTTCCCCCGGATCGCGTACTCACTCCGCATTAAAGCCCTGAGGATCGTAGAATCCACGGCCAGACGAGCAACCGATCAACTGCACGAGTATTGGTACCACCTGCGGTGCCAGGCCACGGACCTCCCAGGCAAGCCCATGCTGCGGCTGCAGGTGGCTACTCGCCCTGATGGCCCCGAACAGCAACCCGCGTCGTCGACCTCAATCAAGCTGTCAGAAGCTGTATCCAAATATCTACAGCTCCAAGGAAGGGACCGACCAGTGACCTTTCACAGGGCAGCTGAGAGGGCCTGCGGCTACGTCATAGACGCATGTGGCGACAAAGACCTCCAAGCCTACACCAAGGTCGACGCAGACGCGTTCTGCGTTATGTCTTCAAAGAGCAGAGAGGCCTTTCGTCTGTTCCGGGCATACGTTCGAACAAGCTGTGGCCAGTCATGTCCTTCGCCGGAACCAATAAAGGCATTTCACGTCGACGATGGTTGCCTCATCGGGAAGGGGCCCATTCTTCCGCGCCGGACGCCAGCCGTTGTTTGTCAAAGCCGCCCCCAGCGCATTTTGCTACGACGCGACGGTCAGATCCTTGGTGCCCGCTTTCTCGATCCCGTCGATCCGCAACTCGGTTAGGAAACAGAGGCCACCCCGGCGGCGATCCGCATGCCGTCGAGCGCCTCGTCGGCGGAACCATGTGCTTTCTTCATGCGGCTTGGCCTTTATTGGTCTGTTCAGGCAGGCGCAGACCGAGAATGCGGCGCGCCTCTTGCCACCTCGCCACAGGGCGATTGTTGCTGTCACAGATGTCCACGACGCGGCGCACCAATGCGGCATTGCTGGGGGCAAGCCGGTCGCGGTCGAGGCGGACATTGTCCTCGAGCCCAGTGCGGGCATGGCCACCCGCTGCGACGGCCCATTCGTTCAGTCTGAGCTGATTGGCTCCGATGCCCGCTGCACACCAGGGCGTCTCTTCGCCGAAGAGGCGGCGGACGGCGTGGATGTAGTAGTCGAACACATCCCGATCGACCGGCATGGCGTTCTTCACGCCCATCACGAACTGGATATAGGGGGTTCCGGCAAGCTGCCCTTTGTCGGCCATGTCCTTCGCTTTCAGGATATGGCTCAGGTCAAAGGCCTCGATTTCCGGCTTGATCTCGTGCAGAAGCATTTCTCTGGCAAGCCAGTCGACAAGATCCGGCGGATTTTCATAGACGCGCGTCGGAAAGTTGTTTGACCCGACAGACAGGGACGCCATGTCAGGGCGCAGCGGCAGCATCCCGCCGCGTGTCTGGCCTGCGCCCGACCGTCCACCGGTCGAAAATTGTATGATCATGCCGGGGCAGTGTCTTTCGATCCCCTCCTTCAGCGCGGCGAATTTCTCGGGGTCGGACGATGGCGTTTCATCGTCATTTCGCACATGGGCATGAACAATGGTGGCGCCTGCCTCAAATGCCTCATGAGTCGACTCCACTTGTTCCGACACGGTTATCGGAACGGCGGGGTTGTTGGCTTTCGTAGGCAGGCTGCCGGTGATCGCCACACAGATGATGCAGGGCTTGGTCATGATTTCATTCCGAATTGTGCACTCCGGTCAGATTGCCGAAGTGCCTTGGTTTTTCAGTGATCAGGATCGCACATTTGAAAGGGGCGGATGTTTGCTCGATGCCTCAAGGGCCTGACGTTCTTCATCGGTGAAGAACATCCAGACGGCATCGTCCCTGTTGTGCTTCTTACATCCTGGGCATGGGGTATTGGCGTTCTTGCACATGGCTCCTCCTCCCGTGCGGCGGTTGATCTGTCAGGCGGCCTTCGCGGCGGTTCTTGGCATCTTCTCCAGCGCATCGACAAAGAATGGGCGGAACCACTCGGGGTGCTCGCTCATCGGGAAGTGACCGAGTTGATCCATCACAGCCAGAGTTGCGCCGGGGATGGCTTTGGCCGTGCGTTTAGCGTCGTCAGGTGTGCAGGTCAGGTCATAAGCGCCAACGATGATGTGAACCGGGGTCGCACCCGTATCAATGGTCGGCAGGCGCGGGATCAGGCTGTCATCCTTGGTGTAGAAGCTCAGATCGCCCCGGAAAACGCCCGGACCGCTTTGCATGAACATCCACAGCGTGTTCCAGCGCTCGGCATTGGGTGCATAGGGAGAGATGTTGGCGGACACCAATGCTGCCCCCATCTCGCCGCCATGCGCGTCGGGGCGGTGGAACCAGTCGATATCGTACCACGCGGGCTGGAAATCCGAGGCTTCGATGGCGATGAAACCGCTGAATTTATGCGGATGCAACGCCGCCAGTTGCAGCGCGATGCGCCCGCCCATCGAACAGCCTGCCAGAACGGGACGGTCAAGGCCCAACCCGTCGATCACGGCCAGAACGGTTTCGATATAGGCTTCGGTCGTCAGCAGGAATTCCTGCGTCTCGTATCCTTCGGGTGGCAGCGATTTGCCGTGCCAGGGCATGTCGAAGGCGATCAGGCGGTTCGATGCGGTGATCTCGGCGTCATTTATCAGGTGACGCCACTGACGGGTATCGGCCCCTGCCGTATGCAAGCAAACGACAGGGCGTCCCTGCCCGGCCTCTTCGAAATATATGCGGCGTGGTGCGCCTCGATGGTGACTGTCAGGTAACGACCGGTGATGGGCTCGATGCTCATGCTGCAAACTCCTCTTTCCCGCGGGCCAGGCCCAGAACGTCCTTGAAGAAACGAAGGTTTTTCACAAGGCTCAGGATATCGCCGTCGATCCGGCCGCGGCCGATCTTCACCAGTCCGAAAATATCGTGAAATCCGGGTTCAGGACGCGCTTGCCAGAACTTCTGCAGCGCTTCCGCATCCGTCCGCAGCGCAAAGCGCCACGGTGTCTTGCGACTTGGACCTTCGACAACAGAGACGATGCGGCCTTTTTCGAACGACAGGTAAAACTCGGTCCCGTCGATCTCGATCAGCACCGTTTCCGAAAACAGTCGGCCGAGTCGCTGCAAATGCGGCGTTGCCTCAAGGCGCGTTTGAATTTGCTTGAAGGTATCGATCACCCTGGCCTCCCTTGCGTTTATAAGCTGGACCATAGCTGCCATGATCAGCCGCATCGGGGCCATGCCAGCAGGGGTATGGGTCAATACCCTGACCTGCCGATCGCAGGGATTTCACAGCTCTGCAACGGGATGCTCACCGCTGGTATCATCCGATACCGCCACGGGCATTGGGTAAACACGGGGATTCGGCGAAGTCTGTTTTATGGCGAGCGGCATTGAAGCAACTCGCACTCAGATATTCAGACTGCCAGGAGGAGGAAATACCCATGGGCATCGTCAACCAGGACAACATCACCGCGGGATGCTGTGTATCAGATCGCGGTGCGGGGGAATCCGGTTCGGGAGGTGTCCCGACCCTCGGGGGTCGGGACACACTCTCTTTACAAGTGCCTGAAGCAATTCGGGGAACCGGTGGCGAAGACTCTGGGTATGGGTCATGAGGCCGAGAACCGAAACTCGAAGCGCGAGCAGGCCCGTGTGGGTGCACAGAAGGGTTGCGAGCCCGGTCAGGGCCGCAGTGCAGGTGGTCTTCATGTCAACATGGGCTGCCTTTTCGCGTCAACCCAGGTCTCCACCTCCCACGGGCAGGGTCACGCCCGTGATGTAAGAGGCGTCATCCGACGCCAGGAACAGGATCGGCCCTGCCTGTTCGTCGAGTGTTCCATAACGTTTCATCAGCGAGGACTGGATCGTCTGGTCGACGATGGTCTGGTACCAGTCTTCACGCTGCTCCTCCTCCGCATTGGGGTTGCGGGGCACGATGCGCGGCGGGGCCTCGGTGCCTCCGGGCGCAGTCGCCACAACGCGGATGCCGCGTTCGGCCACTTCCCAGGCGAGGCTTGCCGTGATCGCGTTCACCCCGCCCTTGGCCGCCGCGTAAGGCACGCGGTTCAGCCCGCGCGTGGCGATGGACGACACGTTAACGATCACGACACTTTCGCGCGGCAGCATGTGCTCGATGGCCGCGCGGCAGCAGTAAAGCGTGGGGAAGAGCGACCGGCGCACTTCGGCGTCGATCTGCTTGGCTTCGTAGTGCTCAAAGGGCTTGGCCCAGATGGTGCCGCCGACGTTGTTCACAAGGATGTCGATCCGGCCCCAGAGGTCCACGGCCTTCTGCATGGCCTTCTCGCAGCCCGACCAGGTTTCGAGATTGACCGAGATTGCCTCGGCCACGCCCCCCGCTTCGCGGATCGCGGCAACCACGTCCTTGCGGGCGGGCGAACGGTCGACGATCAGCACGCGGGCACCTTCGGCGGCGGCGCGCTCGGCCACCACGTGGCCAATCCCCTGCGCCGCGCCGGTGACGACCATCACCTTGTCGTCGAAGCGCCGGGTCATGCTGCAGCCGCCTCCGCCTCGGTCGGGTTGAACTTCTCGAAGTAGAAATTCGCGGGCTCGACGCCCAGTTTGGCGAAATGCGCGCGCACGGCATCGACCATCGGCGGCGGGCCGCAGAGATAGACATCGGCATCCCCCGCGTTCAGATCGTCGGCGGTCACGTGATCGGTGACGAAGCCCTTGCGGTCATGCTCCTCGTCCTCGGCGGCGAGGATGGTGATGACCGTCACATTGCCGATCTTGTCGGCCAGCCGCTGTACGCGGTCCAGTTCCACCAAATCGGCGGCACGGGTGACGGCATAATAAAGCGTGATGGGCTGGTCCGATCCCTGCTCTGCGACCTGTTCCAGCATCGACAGGAACGGGGCCAGCCCGGTGCCACCGGCCAGCCAGAGCTGCGGGCGTTCGATGGGGCGCAGGTAGAAGGCCCCCATCGGGCCAGTGAGCGTGACGGCGTCGCCCGCCTGAGCGCGTTCGCCCAGGTAGCTGCTCATCACCCCGCCGGGAAGGTTGCGAATGAGGAAAGTGGCCTCCTCCGCGCCGGGGGCCGACGAGAAGGAATAGGACCGGTGCACGCCCGTTCCCGGCACGGTCACGTTTACATATTGGCCGGGCAGGAAACCGATGGGCTTGGCCAGCTTGACGCGCAGGCCGAAGGACGTTTCCGACAGGCTGTCCACACCCAGAACCTCGCCCTCTACCGCCTCGGGCGCGGTCTTGCACAGGGCAGACGAGGCCGGGACGCGCAGCACGCAATCGCTTTCGGGGATCATCTGACAGGTCAGGACATAACCCTGTTCCGCCTCCTCGTCCGACATGGACTCGTCCATGTAGAATTCCAGCTCGTACTCGCCCTTTTCGGCAAAGCACTTGCAGGTGCCGCAGACGCCGTCGCGGCAGTCCATCGGCAGGTTGATCTTCTGGCGGAAGGAGGCGTCGGTCACCTTCTCGTCGTCATCGCACTGGATGACACGGGTGACACCGTCTTCGAAATTCAGGGCAACGTTAAAGGTCGTCATGGGCCAAGCTCCTCCCTTGGCCGCGCGCCTTGATCGGGCGCGCGGGGGTCTGTTGCGATCCGTGTTGGGGGGATCAGACGTGGTAGACGTCGATCACGTGGTGGATGTGGTCGTTCTTCAGAACCACCTTTTTCGACGTGATCAGCGGTTTCGGCCCGCTGGTGTCGATGGTGTAGAAGGACGTGCCCCAGTGCTGGTCGGTGTCGCCGTAGCGATAGCTCAGCGTGTGCCAGTTGAAGCGCAGCTTGAGTTGCGACCCCTCCTGGCTCAGCACCTCGATATTCGCGATGTTGTGGTTCGTCCGGGGTTCCGGCAACGACGTGGCCGAGGACCGGTCGGTCTTGATCCGGAACACGCGATCTTCGATGCCCTGCTTGTTGGGATAGTACATCAGCGACATCTCGTTTGCCGGATCTTCCGTCAGCGTGTCGTAGTCGTCCCATGCCGGCATCCAGAACGGGCAGTCCTTGTGGTAGAAGGTCAGCCAGGTGTCCCAGTCGCGATCATCGAGCGCGCGGGCCTCTGCATGCAGGAAGGCCGGGATCTCGGCGAAGCTCAGCGCGGTGGTGGCGGCGGGGCGTTCAAGCGTTGCGATTGTCATCTCTCTGTCTCCTCACTCGGCCGCGGTACGCGCGTCGGGGGCCGTGGCGCGTTCCTTGGCGATGGCCTCACCCATACGGTCGGACCAGTTGCTATGCTGGATGACGAAGAGCCCTTCGTCCTCGGTACGCGCGCCCGACAGGACCGGCTCGATCCCGAGCGCTTTTGCATCCTCGTCGGCGCCCTTGATCCACTGGGTTGCCCCACGGGTCAGGTCGTTCCACTGGGCATGTGCCGCCCCGGCATAACCGCGCTGCGTGGCCCGGAATTCTTCCGTGTCGTCCGGCGTCGCCATGCCCGAGGCGTTGAAGAAGTCCTCGTATTGGCGGATGCGGCGGGTGCGCGCTTCCTGGCTCTCGCCTTTGGGGGCGATGCAGTAGATCGTGACCTCGGTCTTATCGACGCTGATCGGGCGGAACACGCGGATCTTGCTGGAAAACTAGTCCATCAGGAAGACGTTGGGATAGAGACAGAGGTTGCGCAGAACGCCCACCATCCATTCGGCCTTGGTCTTGCCATACTTCTCCGTCCATTCTTCCAGACGCGGATAGCCGGGGCGGTTGGTCGGGTCGGCCCATTCCGTCCACAACAGGATGTGGCCGTTTTCAAAGGCATGGAAGCCGCCGCGCTGCTTGGCCCATTTGGACGCGTCGGTCGCCTTGATGTTGTCCTCTTTGCCGTCATCGGTGCGGTGCGCCGTGGTGGCGACATAATTCCAGTGCACGGCGGAGACGTGGTAGCCATCGGCACCGTTTTCGGCCTGAAGCTTCCAGTTGCCGTCATAGGTGTAGGTGGACGAGCCTCGCAGAACCTCCAGCCCCTCATCGGCCTGATCGACGATCATGTCGATCATCTTGCGCGCTTCGCCGAGGTATTCCTCCAGCGGCTGCACATCGGCATTGAGCGATCCGAACAGGAAGCCGCGATAGTTCTCGAACCGGGCGACCTTGGTCAGATCGTGGCTGCCGTCCTTGTTGAACTGCTCAGGGTATCCCCCGCCCTTGGGGTCTTTCACCTTTAGCAGCTTGCCGGTGTTGGAGAAGGTCCAGCCATGGAACGGGCAAGTGAAGGTCTTCTGGTTGCGGCGCTCGAAGCGGCAGAGCTGCGCCCCCCGGTGCGAACAGGCATTGACCAGAGCGTGAAGCTCACCGTCCTTGTCACGGGTGATCACGACGGGCGTGCGGCCCATGGTCAGCGTGAAATAGTCGCCGGGGTTCGGGATCTGGCTTTCATGCGCCATGTAGATCCAGTTGCCTTCGAAGATGTGTTTCAATTGCAGTTCGAACAGTTCTTCGTCGGTGAAGATATCCCGGCGGCAGCGGAAGACGCCGTTTTCCGGATCGTCCTGGATTGCGCCATCGAGCCGCGCTTCGAATTCGTCGAGATTGGATTGGGTGAACATGTGTGGTCCTCCTCCTGACTGCCTTGGCACCCTGTCGCGCGCTTCGGCTGGTTTTGACGTGGTGTCGCGGGCCTATTCGTCGGCGACGGCTTTCATGGTCCGGCCGCCATCGCTGCGGAAGAAATCAATCTTGTCGGGATCGAGCGTTGCGCCGATGCCGACGCCCTTGGGGATCTCGACGCAGAAATCGCGGTAGACGATCGGGTCAGCCAAGATGTCCTCGGTCAGCAGAAGCGGGCCAAAAAGCTCGGTGCCCCAGGCCAGATCTTCGACGGTCGAGAACAACTGCAACGCGGCGGCGGTGCTCAGCCCGGTTTCCAGCATCGTTCCGCCGTAGAGGCCAAGGCCTGCTGCCTGCCCGATGGCAATGACTTCCGATGCGCGCTTGAGCCCGCCGGACTGCCCGATCTTGACGGCAAACACATCTGCCGCCTTGGCTGAAGCGACATCCAACGCATCCTCGGGACCGTTCAGCGCCTCGTCCGCCATAACGGCGATCTCGTACCCTCTGGTCAGCTCCGCCATCGCACCGCGATAGCGGGCGGGAACCGGTTGCTCGACCAGTTCGCAGCCTGCATCCTGAAGGCCCTTGAGACCCCAACGCGCGTCCTGAAGGGACCATGCGGTGTTGATGTCGACGCGTACACTGGCAGCGTCGCCAACAGCTTCCTTGATCCGCGCCACATGCGCCACGTCCTCGCGCACAGAGCGCTTGCCGATCTTTAGTTTGAAGATGTTGTGACGGCGGGTTTCGATCATTTCTTGGGCTTCGGCGATATCGGTGTCCGAATTGCCCGAGGCCAGGGTCCAGGCGACCGGCAGACGCTCGTGCACCGACCCGCCGAAGAGTTGCGACACCGGCACGCCCAACCGCTTGCCCAGCCCATCACAGAGGGCAATTTCGACCGCTGTCTTGGCGATGCGGTTGGCCTTGACCAGCTTGTCGATCAGCTGGATCGCACCATTTACATTGTCTGCGTTCTGCCCGATCAGCGCTGGCGCGATATAGGTGTCTATCGCCGACTGGATGCCTTCGGGGCTTTCCGGTCCGTAGCTCAGCCCACCGATCGTCGTGCCTTCGCCGATGCCTTCGGAACCGTCCGAGAACTTGACCCTGACCAGCACGGCGGTTTGCGTACGCATCGTGGCCATGGACAGCACGTGACCGCGGATGGTCGGGATGTCGAGGATCATGGTCTCGATCTGGTCAATCTTGGTCACTGGGGTTCACCGCATCTGCAAGTTTCGATTGGATGCAGATTGCCCGCCCGCGCCGGATTCTGTCGATGATTGGGGGGGTCTTGGGTGATACCCTGACGAGATGCATGCCGGTTGCGACAGCTCGAATACGAATACAGGCGTCACGCATTGTGACGCCTGTTGTGGAAAATTGATATGAAAGACGATGGGTTAGACCTCAACCTCGATAGCGATGTCACGCTTGACTGAGAGATCGACCACCGCAGCGGCGACAGCAAGGGCTTGCAGGCCGACATCCGCACCGGTGTTCTGCGGATATGGGGGCGATCCGGTCCTGCGCGGCAAACATGTCGTCATTGGTGGGGACGTATTTCATGCGGCTCCTATTGTTTGGCGGGCCGTGCTTGCCCCGGTTTTCGAGACGTTCGAGCCATTGACGGTCGGCGACTGCGCGACCTTTTCGGCCACCATCTCGGCCGTGACGGCAGACAGGGTCCAACCCAGATGTCCATGCCCGGTATTGTAGAACACCCGGTCCCGAACACCCTGCCCCACCTTGGGCATCATGTTCGGCATCATCGGGCGCAGGCCCGCCCAGGGAATGGCGTGTTCTGTGCTGACGCCCGGGAAGAAGCGCTCGCACCACTTGACCAGCGGACGGATTCGGTCGTCCCGGATATCGAGGTTATAGCCATTGAACTCCGCCGTTCCCGCAATTCGGAACCGGTCCTTACCAAGGCGGCTGGTCACAATCTTGGCCTCGTCATCCAGAAGGCTGATCCAGGGCGCGGCGCGCTGGCTTTCCTCGTCATCGAGGCGAACGGTGATGGAATAGCCCTTCACCGGGTAGACATTCACCCGGTCACCAAGTTGCGCCGCGATGGCCCGGCTTTCGACGCCTGCACAGACAACGATGCCGTCAAAGGTCTCGGTCTGGCTTTCAGTGTTCCGGCTCCAGGTGAGGCGCACCTCTTTTCCATCCACATTCAGCGCGTCAACATCCGTTCCGAAGCGCAACACCGCACCGCTCGCTTCAACGGATTTGGCAAGACCCGTCGTGTAGCGGTGAATGTCGCCGGTGAAATCGCTTTCGGTGTAGTACCCGCCGTAGAACTCCCCGCTCAGCGCCGGTTCGATCTGGCGCACCTCTTCGGGCGCCACCGCGCGGCGCGTGAGCCCGCCTTCGGCCAGAAGCTTGTTGACCTCGGTGGCGTGGTCGAACTCGGCCTTGTCGGTGTAGATGTGCAGGATGCCCCGGTTCTCGCAGTCGAAGTCGAACCCGTGGCGCTCGGCTTTTTCACGAAGAAGCCCGCGCGCAGCGATGGCCATCCGGGTCGTTTCGACGGTGATTGCCCGATACTGCGGGATCGCCGCGATGAATTCCGCCATCCAGCTATACTTGTGCCAGCTTGGGCGCGGGTTGACCAGAAGCGGCGCGCCCCGTGTCATCATCCACTTCATGCCCTTGAAGACGGTGGACAGCCGGTTCCAGGTTTCGGCATTCGAAGCGGACAATTGCCCGCCATTGGCGAATGAGGTCTGCATCGCCGCATAACGGTTGCGGTCGAAAAGCGTCACCTCGTAGCCCCGGTCCATGAGGCTGGAGGCAGTCGTCACGCCGGTGATCCCGGCGCCGATTACGGCAATTCTGGTCATCATGTCCTCCGCGACCAAAGGTTAGGTTCCGCCGTCGGCGGGCTCATCCCCTCTGTCGCGGGCAGCGCCACGCTTCAGATTGCCTGTCCGAACACAGTCCTTTTGCCTAAGAGGTTCCGGGGGGTTGCTCCTTCGGCGCCGGCGTTTTGGCCAGCCTCTCCTGTCTCGGCTTCGTTTGCAGAGTGGTGATAGTCGATATCTATTCTCACATCAAGACTATCTTTGCTTGATACCTATATTACACAGGCGTCGTGCAAAGACTCCTTGTATTTCGCAGAGGTGACCCACCGCCCCAACCGCAGCAGCAGCCCGTTCAATTGCGCCATCTCATCCGCACTCAGCGGCTCGGTCAGAATCACCTCCAGCCGGTCCGACAGGTCCCGTGCGATCCGGCGTACCTGCTTTCCCTTTTCGGTCGTTCGAAGGAAGAAAACGCGCGCATCCTCGGGGGAGTTTTCTCGATAAATCAGGTCCGCAGCCAAAAGGCTTTGGATGATTCTTGAAGTCAGACTGCGTTCGAGTCCGGTTGACTTCAATATCTCCGCAAACGTCGTTCCCGGAGAATCGTCAACCAGACGCAAAACCCTGAGCTCCCGGATTCGGCAGCCGGTTTCTCGCAAGAAGATCGCATCGTTTGCCCGGATCGCCTCTTGCGCGACGATATCGAGACGGTAGGTCAACCGCTCGTTTTGAAACGTTTTTTTCTCCAGCATTCTGGCCCTGCCCTTCTGTTCATACTCAAAAGGTATCGCACGATACCCGATGGGTGGTCAATTTATTCTCAGCTTGAAACCTTTTTAGGATACAAGTCTCAACACGCAACCATCTCACTCTGAGAATCAAGTGGAGGCCAACATGTTCGACACCTGGTACGATACACAGCGCGATACATCGCTGGCCTGGCTTCAGGACTTGCACGCCCATCCCGAGACCGGGTTCGAAGAGGTCCGTACCGCCGCATTCGTCGCCGCGCGCCTGGCCGATTTCGGCTTCGAGGTTGCCACCGGCATAGGCGGAACGGGCGTTGTCGGCACCTTGTATGGCCGCGACGCCAGCCCCGAATGCCCTGGCCGCTGCATCGCCTTCCGGGCCGAACTGGACGCGCTGCCGATGGAGGAAAAGGCCGATGTCGCCTACCGCTCGCAGGATGCGGCGCAGTTTCACGGCTGCGGCCATGACGGGCACACTGTCACGTCGCTGACCGCCGCCGCCTATCTGGCGAAGCACCGGGAATTCGACGGGACGATCCGCTTCATCTTCCAGCCTGCCGAAGAGCTTCTGACAGGGGCGCGCGCCATGCTGGCCGATGGCCTGTTCGAGCGCTTCCCCTGCGACGAGATCTACGCCCTGCACAATCTGCCGGGCCTGCCGGAGGGGTCCGTCGCGATCCCGGCGGCGTCTGCCATGGCGTCGGCCGACAATATCGACGTGACGATCCACGCGAACGGCGCCCATGGCGCGATGCCCCACACGGGCGAAGACGCGATGCTGGCGGCCGCAAGCTTCATCACCTCGGTGCAGCAGGCCGCCACGCGCGTGATCGATGCGCGCGATGCCGGCGTGATCTCCTTCGGCGTTCTGACTGGCGGCACCGCCCGCAACGTCCTGCCGGAAGACATCCGCATCGAAGGCACGATGCGCACGACCTCCGATCCGGTGCGCGCGCGGCTGGCCGCGCTTCTGACCGATGCCGCGCGGGCGACCGAGGCGATCTTCGGCGTCACCGTCACTGTTTCCGTGGAGAAGGTCGCACCAGTAGCCGTGAACCACCGCGCCGCGGATGCCGCCGTCGTGACCTCTGCCACGCGTATCGTCGGGGCGGAGAAGGTCATCGAGAACGCCCGCAGCCTGATGGCCTCCGAAGACTTCGCGGAATTCACCGCCCGCGTACCCGGCGCCTATTTCTTCGTCGGCCAGTCGGGCCGCGCGCCCCACCACCCCGAATACGTCTTCGATCCCGAGATCATCCCCGTTGGCGCGGCGATCTTCGCCGATCTCGCCAAAACGCGGACGAGCCGTTCGCTGAACGCACGCGCGAACACCTGAAACACACCGTCATCAAAGGGAGGTTCCAGATGACCTACACCACCACCAAGTTCCTCAAGGCGTCGGCCGCAACCATCGCCCTTGTCGCCAGCACCCAGGCTGCAAGTGCCGAAGTGCTGACCATGTCGTCCTGGGTTCCGCCGACCCATTTTGTACACACCGACATCCTCGTGCCCTTCACCGAGCGCGTGGCGGTGGCCACCGAGGGCCGCGTCACCATCATGATCCTGCCCGCCGCGCTGGCCAGCCCGCCGCAGCACTGGGAACTGGCGCGCAATGGCGTGGCCGACATCACCTGGGGCAACTTCACCTACGAACCCGAGCGTTTCGTCTCCATGTGGTTCTCGGAATTCCCGAACTCCGGCACCAATGCCGAGGCGCAGAGCGTTGCGCTCTGGCGCACCTTTGACACCTATCTTGCCGACAACGCGGCGTTCGACGGCGTTGAAGTTCTGGGCGTCGGCCTCTTCGGTGGCGGTCAGCTTCACCATGGCTCCACCACCATTTCCGCGCCCGAGGACATGGAAGGCCAGAAGTTCCGCATGGGCGGCCCGATCCAGGAACAGCTGCTGACCGCGCTTGGTTCCGTTCCCGTGGCCTCGCCCGCGACGCGCGCCTACGAGATGCTGGAAAGCGGCGTCATCGACGGGTCGCTGCACACGATGGAATCGGTGATCAACTTCCGCCTCGACGAAAGCCTGACCCATCACACCGTGTTCCCGGGCGGCTTCTACGACGCGAGCTTCTTCATCGCCATGAACGGCGCCCGTTGGGATGGCCTGAGCGAGGCAGACCGCGCCGCGATCGAAGAGATCTCGGGCGAGGCCCTGTCTGCGGCCTGGGGGGCGACCTTCGACATCCAGAACGCAGTGGCATTTGAGGCACTGTCTGCCGAGGGTCACGAGATCGTGGAAGCCTCGCCCGAACTGGTCGCCGCCGTCGACGGGATCACGGAGGAAATGATCGCCGAGTGGGTGACCGCAGCGGCAGCCGCCGGTGTCGAAGATCCCGAGGCCGTCCTGTCTTTCTACGCCAACACCTACGAGGCCCTCGTGGAAGCACAGGCATCCGGCAGCTGATCGCAGACACCGGGGGCAGACCGCCTGCCCCCGGCCACAAAGGGGAGGAGAAAACATGCGAAACCTGACCTGGAAGATCCGGCATACCGTCGAAACGGTGATGGCCCTGTTCCTGCTGTCCATGGTTGGCTTGACCTTCGCAGACGTGATCGGAAGGCGCATCTTCGGTGCGCCGATCTACGGCTCGAACGACATCACCGAACACCTGATGGCGCTGGTGGTCTTTTCCGGCCTGCCGCTGGTGACCGCCGCCGGCGCCCACCTGACCGTCGACCTCTTTGACAAGCTGATCGCCAGCCCCTGGATGGGCTGGTGGCGGGTGCTGGTCTCGGTGCTCGTGACCGTCGTCCTTGCCATGATGGCATGGCTGTTTGTCAAGCATGGGCTGAACGCCTCCCAGATTTCCGAGGTCAGCCAGGCCCTGAGGGTGCCGCATGCGCCGCTCTATTTCTTCATGGCGCTTAGCCTCGGCCTCTCGGCCCTCGCCGCGCTGATCATCGCCCTCACCGGGCCGATGGTCGATCCCGAAGATACCCACCAGGAGGAAGCCCTATGATCGTCGGTTCCATCGCAATGGCCACGGCCATTTTTCTCGCCTTTCTGCGCGTGCCGCTGGCCTTCGCCCTGCTGGCGGTGTCGGTGGCCGGGATCGGCTTCGCCATCAACTGGAACATCGCCTTCCAGCTGATCCCGCTCACCATCTCCGACGCGGTGCTGTCCTATGACCTTGCCGTGGTTCCGATGTTCATCCTGATGGGCAACGTGATTTCCAAGACCGGCATCGCGCAGGACCTGTGCCGCGCCGCTTATGCCTTCGTCGGCAATGTGCGCGGGGGGCTGGCGCTGTCGACCATGGTGGCCTGTTCCGGGTTCTCGGCAGTCTGCGGATCGAGCTACGCGACCGCCGCGACCATGGCCAAGGTCTCCTACCCCAGCATGAAGAAATACCGCTATTCAGACGAACTGGCGGCAGGCACCATCGCGGCGGGCGGCACCATCGGCATTCTCATTCCGCCGTCGATCATCATGGTGATCTACGGCATCCTGACCCAGACCAATATCGGCGACCTGTTCATCGCAGGCGTGGTGCCCGGCCTGCTCGGCCTCGCCATGTACATGCTGGCGATCCGCCTTGTCGCCGCACGCAAGCCTGAACACGCCCCGCAGGGCGAACGCACCCCCTGGCCCGAGAAACTGCGCGCCCTGTCCGGTGTCTGGCCCTTCCTGCTGCTCTTTGGGCTCATCATCGGCGGGCTCTACGCCCGGCTCTTCACCCCCACGGAAGCGGCGGGTATGGGCGCTGGCCTTGCCATCCTGATCGCAACCCTGCATGGCCGCCTGAGCTGGGCCACGCTGCGCACGATCATCGTGGACACGGCCTATACCTCGGTGTCGCTCTACACGGTGCTTTTCGGCGCGCTGATGCTGTAGAAACTGCTGACCCTGTCGGGCCTTGCGGCGGGCGTTCTGAGCCTTGTGCAATCGACGGGGCTGGAAGGCACGATGCTGATCCTCGCGATCATGCTGGTCTTCCTCGTGCTCGGCTGCGTGATGGACTCGATGGCGATCATCCTGATCTTCGTGCCTCTCTTTGCCCCGATCGTGGTGGCGCAGGGCTTCGACCTGGTCTGGTTCGGGATCATCGTCATCGTCGTGACCGAGATCGCGTTGATCACGCCACCGGTTGGCATGAACGTCTTCGTCCTGAAGGCGGTGCTGCCGGAGGTGCCCGTGGTACGGATCTTCAGGGGGCTCGTGCCCTTCATCGCAGCGGATGTCCTGCGGCTGGCTGCTCTGATCGCCTTCCCCGCGATCACGCTTTGGCTGGGCAGTACGATTGGTTGAATAGTGGAAAGTCTCTGCATCTGGTGGATCCCGTCGAGCAGGAATCGTTCCTGCTCGACGGGACATGTTTGGGCTGATGCCGTGGCTTGCCGGGCAATGCCCCTGCCTTTTCGGTGGCCTGCCTGTCGATGTCGAGGCCCGTGGCCACCGCATGGCGCATGACGATGCAGCGCGCAGTACTCCGGCCCCCTCGCCCCGACCGACGGCGATCAAACCCGCGCGATTACTATTCCTCGAACCCGAACCGCTCCAGCAGTTCTTCGCGCGTGAAGACCTCGGGCTGTTCCCAGGGCGGGCGGCGCCTGACGAGTTGGTAGCGCCCGTCTGGCATCCGCTCATACCAGGCGATCCCGATGGTCCCAAGGTCCTGCAAATGCGCCAGATAGGCATCCAGCGTGGTGAATTCTCGACCCTCGGCATGGGGCAGCGCATCACCAGCGCCTGTCCCGTTGCCAAATGAGCTGTCCGCGACCATCGTCAGACCTCCTGCCATCAGAAGCCCGGCCAGATTTCCCGTGTGGCCAAGCTTGAATTTCATTCTAAGACTCCGTTAAGTATTCTTGGAGGCTGCGTTCTTTCGGGGGAGATACCTGGCAGCCACCGCGTTATGCCCGGTCTTGCAGCTTTCTTCGACGCGCTTTTGGCCGAACGTACCAGTCCCCGAAGACTATTCAAAGCGGCCTTTGGCTGTGCAAAAGAATGATGTCCCGTCGGGGGTCCGCCGCCCCCCCCGCCCATAGATCCAACAGCCGGGACGCAACATGGAGAGACCAGCTATGTGTTTGACCTGCGCCATATTCAATCCTTTCAAAACCGATGGCGACTGGCTGCATGACACTGGCGGCGAAAATGCGCTGACCATCTCCGAAACCTCCGATGCAGCTGGAAACTCCAGCACTGTGTACGGCATGTCTTCGGGCGATTCCTTCGTTGGCACGCTTGGCTTTGACAACGATTGGGACTGGGTCGAAGTGAACCTCACGGCGGGCGTGACCTATACATTCACGATGACCGCTGGCTCGATGACGGATCCGTATCTTTATCTTTATGACGGGGCCTCAAATCCGGTGCGGAGCAATGACGATATGGGGACCGGCAACCTGAACTCCCAAATCGTGTACACCGCAGCATCGAGCGGCACCTACTACATCGCCGCTGACAGCTACTACAACAGCCCCGGCTATTCCGGCAGCACGGTCGACACAGGCACCTACACCCTGACCATGAGCGGCGGAGGCACCAACCCGCCGCCGCCCTCTGGCAACGACCTGCTGGACTCGATCACCTGGGGCTACACGGCCCCCAGCTCCATCAATGTCTACTTCGTGCCCGGCGGCGTCAGCTTCGATGACCCCTATGATACGCCACAGACCACCTCGACCTGGAGCACGTACGAACAGCAGCAGGCGATGCTGGCGTTCGAAACCTTCGAGAATGTGGCCAACGTCACTTTCAACGTGGTTACGAACCCCAACCAGGCCGATTTCTTCATGGTCGAGTCCACCGACCCGGACTCCTCCCTCGGCTATTGGGGCGTCGGCGGCACCTCGGTGACGATCAACGGCACCTCCTACAACAACCTCGACGGCCACGGCGTGTTCTACAATGGCGGCCAGGGCTGGACGACACTCGGCCAGGCACAGGGTGGGTACGGGTTTATCACCATGATCCACGAGATCGGACATGGCATGGGCCTGTCTCACCCCCATGACACCGGCGGTACGTCTTCCATCATGGACGGCGTGACCGGGCCTTTTGGCAGCCTGGGCGATTTCGATCTGAACCAGGGCATCTACACGACGATGTCCTATAACGATGGCTGGCAGACCGCCCCGCACGGGGCCAGCCCGTCGGACAATTACGGCTGGCAAGGCACGCCGATGGCCATGGATATTGCGGTTCTGCAGCAGCTCTACGGCGCCAACACCACCTTTAACAACGGCAACGACACCTACGAACTGTTCACGGTCAATCAGACGGCCTTTTCCCACGCCTACTACTCGACGATCTGGGATACCGGCGGCATTGACACGATCGTCAATCCCGGCCTGCTGTCCTCCATCATCGACCTGCGCGAGGCCCCGCTGACCTATTCGGCGAATGGCGGAGGCTATGTCTCTTACGTCACCGGGGTGCATGGTGGCTTCACCATTGCTGCCGGGGCCGTCATCGAGAATGCGACAGGCGGCCGGGGAAATGACACGATCATCGGCAATGACGTGGCCAACGTGCTCGATGGCAACCTCGGCAATGACACACTGACCGGAGGTGCCGCGGTCGATACGTTCATCTATTCCGGCGGGCAGGACGTCATCACGGACTTCAACGGGGACATTATTCGGCTCAACCTCACCTCATGGTTTGGCGATGTCAACTCGCTGCTGGCCTCGGCAGTCGTCCAAAATGGCAATCTCGTGCTCGACTTCGGCGGTGGCTACACGTTGACACTCAACGGTGTGACCAGCACCGCAGGCCTCGCAGGGCGCATACGTGTCGGCGACAGCGACCCCGAAAGCGACCTCACGGGTGACGGAACGTCGGACATTCTCTGGCGGAACGGCACGACGGGCCAGTATGGCATGTTCGACATGTCGGGTGGTACGCCCACGTGGAGCGTTCTGGGGGGTGAAAGCACCGCCTGGCAGATCGGCGGGCTCGGCGATTTCGACGGCGAT
>NZ_MNBL01000042.1 GCF_001879695.1 Nioella sediminis | reverse complement strand
CGCCGTGGCAAAGGCCGAGGCTGCCGGTCACATGGTCCTGGAAGCCCCCGCCGACAAACCCCACGGGCTGCGCGAAGGCACGATCCTGTCCCCCGAGGGCTACGCCTTCAGCCCCGCGATCCCCAAGGCGTAACCGCTTCCCGCCGGGGCGAATCCACGCTATGCGCTGCCCATGGAAATCACGATTCAAAGACTGGGCCACAAGGGCGACGGCATTGCCGAAGGTCCCGTGCTCGCGCCCCTGACCCTGCCCGGCGAGCTCGTCGAGGGCGACGTCACGGATGGCCGCATGGACGCCCCCCGCATCCTCACCCCCTCGCCCAACCGGGTGAAAGCCCCCTGCACCCATTTCCGCCAATGCGGCGGCTGCGCGCTGCAACATGCGTCGGACAGCTTCCTCGCTCAGTGGAAACAGCAGGTCGTGGAAACCGTCCTCGCCGCGCAGGGCCTGACGACCGAGTTCCGCCCCATCCACGTCTCGCCCCCCCGCAGCCGACGCCGCGCCACGCTCGCGGGCACCCGCACCAAGAAAGGCGCGCTTGTGGGCTTCCACGCCCGCCGCTCCGACACGATCGTGCCGATCACCGATTGCCACGTGCTGCACCCCGACCTCTTGGCCGTGCTGCCCACGCTGGAACAGATCACCCGAATGGGCGGCTCGCGCAGCGCCACGCTGGCCTTTGCGCTCACCCGCTCTGACGCAGGCATCGACTGCGCCGTCACCGGCGGCAAACCGCTGGACGAGGCGCTGCGCGTGGCGTTGCCGCAATTCCTGCGCCACTTCGCCCGCCTGACCTGGGACGATGAAACCGTCTTCACCGAAACGCCCCCGGTTCAGCATTTCGGCACCGTCGCCGTCACCCCGCCCCCCGGCGCCTTCCTGCAAGCGACGCCCGACGGCGAAGCCACGCTCGTCGCGGCCATGATCGAAGCCACGACAGGCGCAAAGCACATTGTCGACCTCTTCTCCGGCTCCGGCACCTTCAGCTTCCCGCTGGCTGCACGCACCCCTGTGCATGCCGTCGAAGGCGACCGCACCATGATCGCCGCGCTCGACCATGCCACCCGCCACGCCGCCGGCATCAAGAAGGTCACGGGCGAGCTGCGCGACCTCTTCCGCCGTCCGCTGATGGCTGAAGACCTCGCCCCCTATGACGCCGCCGTGATCGACCCGCCCCGCGCGGGGGCCGAGGCGCAGGTGCGCGAACTGGCGGCGTCAGGCATCGCGAAGATCGGCTTCGTCTCCTGCAACCCCGTCACCTTCGCCCGCGACGCGAAAACGCTCACCGACGCAGGGTTCCGCCTCGATTGGGTGCAAGTGGTCGACCAGTTCCGCTGGAGCCCCCATGTGGAACTTGCCGCCAGCTTCACCCGCGCACATATGTAAGCCCGAACAGGGGAGGTCTCGAATGCGGCACTGGCTTGAAACCCGGTTGGAAACGGCGCTGGTGCGCAACACGATCATTGGTGTGATCGTGTTCAACGCGGTGATCCTCGGGTTGGAAACATCAGATGAGGCCATGACAAGGGCGGGCGCGCTTATCACCGCGCTTGACCGCATCTGCCTTGCGATCTTCGTCGTCGAGCTCACCGCCAAGCTGATCGCCTATGGCAGTCGCTTCTTCCGTTCCGGCTGGAACCTCTTCGACGCGGTCATCATCGGCATCGCGCTTGTGCCCGGCGGTCAGGGTCTCTCGGTCCTGCGCTCGCTTCGCATCCTGCGGGTTCTGCGCGTGATCTCGGTCGCACCACGCCTGCGCCGGGTTGTCGAGGGCTTCGTGCGCGCGCTTCCCGGCATGGGCAGCGTATTTCTGCTGATGGGGATCATCTTCTATATCGGCGCGGTCATGGCGACCAAGCTCTTCGGGGCCAGCTTCCCGGACTGGTTCGGCGATCTCGGCCGGTCTCTCTACACGCTTTTCCAGATCATGACACTGGAAAGCTGGTCCATGGGCATCGTCCGCCCGGTGTTGGAGGTCTACCCCTATGCCTGGGCCTTCTTCGTGCCCTTCATCATGATCACCACCTTCGCGGTCGTGAACCTGCTGGTCGGTCTCATCGTGAACTCCATGCAGGACGCCCATTCCGAGGAAGAAACGGCCCAGACCGAAACCTACCGTGACGAGGTGCTGGAGAGGCTGAAGGCCATCGAGGCACGGCTCGACACCCGAGAATGATCCTGCGCTCCTTCACGGCCCGAGATCACGCTTGGCTGATCGAGCGCCACCGCGTGCTCTATGGCGCAGAGTTCGGCTTCACCCCCGATTTCGGCATATCCATCGCCGACAAACTCGACGCCTTCCTTGCCCGTCCGGACCCGTCAAAACGCTTCTGGATCGCCGAAGCAGACGGCCAGCGCATCGGTTCCATCGCCATATCCGACCGCAACGGCACGGCCTTCCTCAACTTCGTCCTGCTAGAGCCTTCTGCCCGCGGCCAGGGCCTTGGCCATCACCTGTTGCAAACCGCTCTTGACCATGCGCGCACCAAGGGCTTCACCCGGGCAACACTCGAAACCTACAGCTGCCTCACCGCCGCCCGCGCCCTCTACCGCGCCCATGGCTTCACCATCTCCGAAACCGATCCCGGCTGGCACCGATTCGGCCAGAGCTTCGACCGCGAGTTCTGGCAAGCCGATCTCTGATCCCCGCCAGGACAGCCGCGAAACGCCGTCCTTTCATCTTGGCAAAAATACCTCCGCCGGAGGCGTCCCGCCCTCACCACAGGCCCAACCGGCAGATCCGGCAAAACTCCCCCTCCAAGACCTCGTGGCAACGCGGCATGACGAGGCCTCCGGCGTCAGCCGGGGGTTGAGGAGGGCCGCTCATGGGTCGACGCGCGATGCGCGGCGAAACCGGATTCCGTCTGCACGGGGGGTGTACAGGGGGTGTACGGGGGGTGCACGCATGGCGACGAGGTAAATTTGCAGCTGACCCTTGCCCCGGCGCGGGCTCTGCGCTACCTCCAATCCTACCTCGGGGTGGCCCAAAGGGCCTGAGATGCATCACGCGAACCCGTTGAACCTGAACCGGTTAGGACCGGCGGAGGGAAGGTTACGCGGACAGACCCCGCCACTTCTCCACCGCCCGTCGCGAAATGGAGAAAGTGGATATGAAAACCCCCATCATCGCCTCGGGATTTGCCCTTCTTGCCAGCACGGCAATGGCGCAAGATTCCGTATTGATCGTCTATACTTACGACAGCTTTGTCTCTGACTGGGGCCCCGGCCCGCAGATCGAGGCCGCATTCGAGGAAACCTGCGCCTGCGATCTGCAATTCGTCGGTGCAGGAGACGGTGCGGCGCTTCTGGCGCGGCTGTTCCTCGAAGGCGCCCAGACCGGCGCCGACGTGGTGCTCGGCCTCGATACGAACCTCATCGCCTCGGCCCGTGCAATGGATCTGATCGCCCCGCATGGCATCGCCGCCGAAACCCTCACCATGCCCATATCTTGGGACGATCCGCAGTTCCTCCCCTATGACTGGGGGTACTTCGCATTTGTCCACGGCACCGATCTTGAAAATCCCCCGTCGAATTTCCGCGACCTGGCCGATGGCGATCTGCGCATCGTGATCCAGGATCCCCGCTCCTCCACCCCCGGCCTTGGCCTCCTGATGTGGGTACAGTCCGCCTATGGCGATGAGGCCGCCAGCATCTGGGAGGGGCTGGCCGATAACATCGTCACCGTCACGCCGGGCTGGTCCGAGGCCTATGGGCTATACCTTGAAGGTGAGGCGGATATGGTCCTTTCCTACACCACCTCGCCCGCCTATCACCTGATCGCGGAAGAAGATGACAGCCACACCGTCGCGGCCTTCGAGGAAGGCCATTACATGCAGGTGGAGGTCGCCGGAATCGTCAACATTTCCAACGAGATGGAGCTTGCCCGACAGTTCATGGAGTTCATGCTGACCCCGGCCTTCCAGGAAGTCATCCCGACAACAAACTGGATGTATCCGGCGGCCTTGCCGGCCGAGAATCTGCCAGCCGGTTTCGAGACGCTGATCATGCCCGAAACGCCCCTGCTGCTCAGCCCCGAGGACGCGCAGGCGGTGCGGGTTCAGGCACTGGATGAATGGCAAGCCGCGCTCAGCCAATAAGCGCGGTGCAGAGGGCGGGCGCGGCGATTGCCGCGCTTGTCCTTCTGGCCGTGCTGGGACCGCTTGCGGCGGTCCTGTGGCGGGCCGAGTCCCTCACGGGCCTTGGCCCTGCCGACATCGCCGCCATCCGCTTCACGATCTGGCAGGCCTTCCTGTCGGCTGCCTTCAGCATCGTTCTGGCGATCCCTGTCGCTCGCGCCCTTGCAAGGCGCAGCTTTCCGGGCCGGGCGGCGCTGATCGCGCTTATGGGCGCGCCCTTCATCCTTCCGGTGATCGTGGCCGTTCTTGGGTTGATCACCATCTTCGGCAGGCGCGGCGTGCTGAACGAGGGGCTGGCGGCTCTTGGTCTTTCCGGCCTTGAAATCTACGGGTTGCACGGCGTCGTGCTGGCCCATGTCTTCTTCAACCTGCCGCTTGCGGTGCGTCTGTTCCTGCAAGGCTGGCTGGCCATTCCGGCGGAACGGTTCCGGTTGGCTGCGACGCTTGGTTTCACCCCTCGCGACATCGCCCGCCACATGGAAAGGCCGATGCTGCGGCAGGTCGCGCCTGGGGCCTTTCTGGTGATCTTCCTGATCTGCACCACCTCTTTCGCGGTGGCCCTGATCCTTGGCGGAGGACCGCGCGCCACGACGGTCGAACTCGCCATCTATCAGGCCTTCCGGTACGAGTTCGACCTTGGCCGAGCGGCGATGCTGGGGCTGGTGCAGGTGGGGATCTGCGTTGTGGCGGGGCTTCTGGTGCTGCGCGTGGCGGTGCCTGCGGCCATGGGCACAGGGCTGGATCGACCGATGGAACGGTTTGACCGGCAGACCACCCTGCAGCGGGCGGGTGACTGGCTGGCCATCACGTTGGCCGCGGTGTTCCTGCTGATGCCGCTTCTGGCGGTGTTGCTGCGCGGAGTGGGCGGTATTCTGACCCTGCCCGGATCGGTCTGGGTCGCAGCGGAGCGTTCGGTCCTACTGTCTCTGGCCACGGCTGCGCTGGCCGTTGCGCTGGCCCTGCCCATGGCGTTGCTGATCGCGCGGGGACGGGCGCGGGGTTTGTTGGAAACCATCGGCGCCCTGTCCATCGCCGTGTCGCCGCTTGTGATCGGCACGGGGTTGTTCCTGATCCTTCGGCCCTATGTGAACCCGGCCAGTTCCGCCCTGCCGGTCACCGGGCTGGTCAACGCGCTGGCGGCGCTGCCGTTCCTGTTGCGCGCCTTGGTGCCCGCCATCGAGGCGGCCGAGGCGGGGTATGGTCCGCTCGCGGACTCTCTTGGCCTGTCAGGTGGGCAGCGGCTGCGCCATGTGCTGTTGCCGCGTATTCGCCGTCCGCTCGGCTTCGGGGCGGGATTGGCGGCGGCGATGTCGATGGGCGATCTTGGGGTGATCACGCTGTTTGCCGCCCCTCAGGCGGGCACGCTGCCCTTGGAGATGTTCCGCCTGATGGGGGCCTATCGCACTGATGATGCCGAAGCGGCGGCGCTGGTTCTTCTGGTGCTGAGCCTGCTGCTGTTCTGGATCTTTGACCGTGGGGGGCGGGCGAATGCTGCGACTTGACGATGTTGAGCTCGGGTTCGAGGGCTTCACCCTCAGCGCCGATCTGTCGGTTCCCAAGGGCGCCCGGCTGGCTGTACTGGGGCCGTCGGGCGGCGGAAAGACGACGCTGTTAAGCACCATAGCGGGATTTCTGCGACCCGATACGGGGCGTGTCATTCTTGACGGGCAGGACGTGACGGATTGGCCGGTGCAGGACCGACCCCTGTCGATCCTGTTCCAGGAGGGCAACCTGTTCCCCCACCTGACCGCTTTCGACAATGTGGCGCTTGGGGTCAACCCGAGCCTGAAGCTGACCGAGGTGCAGCGCGCCGATGTGGCACGCGCGCTGGATCAGGTGGGGCTTGGCGATATGGGCGCGCGCAAGCCCGGCGACCTGTCAGGCGGGCAGCGGTCGCGCGTGGCGCTGGCGCGGATGTTGCTGCGCCGCAAACCGCTGGCATTGCTGGACGAGCCTTTCGCGGCGCTCGATCCGGGGCTGAGGCGAGAGATGCTGTCGCTGGTGGGCGATCTTTGTGACGCGGAAGGGCTAACGCTGGTCATGGTCAGCCACGATCTGCGCGATGCGGAGCGGCTGTGCACCGATCTGTGCCTTCTGGAGGAGGGGCGCATCATCCTGAACGGCCCATTGCAGCCCATGCTGGCTGACCCGCCCGAGCTGCTTGCCCCCTGGCTCTAACGAAAAACGCGCCCCGGAGGGCGCGCTTTCCTTGTCTTCAAGCCGGGATCAGCTTTCCTTCGCGGCCCGCTTCACCGGCGCCCACAGACGCTTGTTGGTGAGGTAGAGCAGCGTCGAAAGCAGGATCAGCAGGATAACGGCGGTGAAACCCATCCGCTTGCGCGCCATCATCTGCGGCTCGGCGGCCCACATCAGGAAGGCGGCCACATCTTCGGCCTGTTGTTCGATCGAGGCGGTCGTGCCGTCGTTATATTCGACGCCGTCTTCCCAAAGTGGCGGTGCCATCGAGATCAGACCACCCGGGAACACGTCGTTCCCGTAAAGGAACGTGCCAGCCATTTCCTCGTCATGGCCATTATAGCCCGACAGCAGCGCCGCAATGTATTCCGGGCCGCCAATGCCGTTGACCAGCGAGTTCAGACCGGTGCCCCAGGGGCCGTGGAAGCCGAGACGCGCCTTGGCCATCATGCTGAGGTCAGGTGCGCCGGCGGCGGTGTTTTCCGGGAAGTTGTCTTCCGGGGTCGCGGCACGATAGTCGCGCAGGTCTTCGTCCCAGACCTCGATGAAGTTCTGTTCGATATAGGCGCGCACCTGATCCGGCGGGATGCCGGGGCCGTCTTCATCGGACAGGGTCCGGATCGGGACGTAACGCAGACCGTGGCAGGCCGCGCAGACTTCGGTGTAGACCTGAAGGCCGCGTTGCAGCTGGTTCTGGTCGAAGGTGCCGAAGGGACCATCGAAGGAGAAGCGGATGTTCTCCACGTGGCCGCCTTCGCCAGCGGCCAGCGCCGGGGAGCCAGCCAGAGCAACGGCGGTCAGCGCGGTGAGTGCAAGTTTCCTGAACATGCTATTCAGTCCTTTTCTTTTACTCGGCCGGGGTCGCGGCTTTATCGCCGTCGGACCCGGACTTGCCGTAGTGCTCTTTGAAGTCTTCCTCGATGGTCGCGGGCTGCGGCAGCGGCTTCTCGAAGATGCCAAGCAGCGGCAGGATCACCAGGAAGTAGGCGAACCAGTAGGCCGACCCGATCAGGGCGATGTAGGGATAGATCCCTTCCGCCGGACGGGCACCCACCCACATCAGCACCATGAAGTCGACGACCAGCAGGGCGAACCACCACTTAAACATCGGGCGGTAGCGGCCAGAGCGCACCGAAGAGGTGTCGAGCCAGGGCACGATGGCCATCACGGCGATGGCGCCGAACATGGCGATCACACCGAAGAACTTGGCGTCGACGATACCACCGGTCAGCCAGTTGGCCGCGATCACGACCCAAACCTCGGAGTCGAAGGCGCGCAGGATCGCGTAGAAGGGCAGGAAGTACCATTCCGGAACGATATGCGCGGGCGTCGCGAGGGCGTTGGCTTCGATATAGTTATCCGGGTGGCCGAGGAAGTTCGGCATGAAGCCGACAACCGCGAAGAAGCCAACCAGGACAACCGCCAAGGCGAAGACGTCCTTGATCACGAAATAGGGCCAGAAGGGCAGCGTGTCGGCGTCTGCTTCCTTGCGCGAGGTGCGGCGCACTTCAACACCCGTGGGGTTGTTGTTGCCGGTGTGGTGGAAGGCCCAGATATGCACGACCACGAGGCCCGCGATCACGAAGGGCAGCAGGTAGTGCAGCGACAGGAAGCGGTTCAGCGTGGCGTTGTCCACGGCGGGTCCGCCAAGCAGCCAGGTCTGGATCGCATCGCCGATGAAGGGGATCGCGCCGAAGAGACCGGTGATCACCGTGGCCCCCCAGAACGACATCTGACCCCAGGGCAGAACGTAGCCCATGAAGGCGGTGCCCATCATCATCAGGTAGATCAGCATGCCGATGATCCAGGTCACTTCGCGGGGCGCCTTGTACGACCCGTAGTAGAGACCGCGGAAGATGTGCAGGTAGACGGCGATGAAGAACAGCGAGGCGCCGTTCATGTGGATGTAACGGATGGCCCAGCCACCGTTCACGTTGCGCATGATATGCTCGACCGAGGCGAAGGCCAGGTCGACATGCGGGGTGTAGTGCATCACCAGGATGATGCCGGTGACGATCTGCATGACAAGGCAGAAAGCCAGCACGATGCCCCAGATCCACATCCAGTTGAGGTTCTTGGGGGTGGGGATCATCAGGGTGTCATAGATCAGGCCAACCACGGGCAGGCGGCGGTGAAGCCACTTTGCACCGTTGGATTTCGGCTCGTAATGGTCGTGGGGAATGCCGGACATGTCTCGCTCCCTTAACCCAGAAGGATGGTGGTTTCGTCGACGAACGCCGCATTGGGAACCCAGAGGTTCTCCGGTGCGGGTCCGCGGCGGATACGGCCGGCGGTGTCGTAGTGCGAGCCGTGGCAGGGGCAGAACCAGCCGCCAAAGTCACCGGCACCGTCGCCAAGCGGGACACAGCCAAGGTGGGTACAGACGCCCCACATGACCAGCCATTCACCGGTGTTTTCGCCAGAGAAGTCAGCGAGCGTCCGGTTTTCATCGGCAGCAGAGGCATTGTCGCCGATATTCGGGTTGCGGGCATTGCCGTCAACGATATTGGCGGCACCGTCGTCCGCGCGGCCCTGTGCGATTTCCTCTTCCGTGCGGCGACGGATGAAGATCGGCTTGCCGAGGAACAGCACGGTCAACTGCGTGCCGGGGGCAAGGTCCGCCACGTCGACGCGCTTGGTCGAAGCGGCCTGAACGTCTGCGGACGGGTTCATCTGGTTGATCAGCGGCCAGACGGCAGCACCGGTCGCTACTGCACCCACGCCACCAGTGGCGTAGTACAGAAAGTCGCGGCGGGTGCTGGGATGATCTTCTGCGTGTGACACCGAAAGCGTCTCCCTCATCAGCGGCCCATGTCCCCGGGCCAAAAATCCTAGCGAGGCCACGGGCGTAGCGCAGCCATTGTCGCGCCTTCTACAAGCGCAAGGGGCGCGGCGTCCAGCGGACAAACGCGCGCATAGCGCCCGAATTGTCGCATATCTGCATCAAGAGCAAGGGGATGGGCGGGTTCAGGGCCGAAAAACCCGTCTGGTGTGTGGATCAGATCAGGCTGAGTCGCATGGACCGGTGGGGGATTCCCGCATCGTCGAACTCTGGCCCATGGGCGGTGAAGCCGAGTCTTTCGTAGAAGGGCACCGCATGGGTCTGGGAATCGAGGATGACCAGCGTAAACCCGGCATCACGCGCGTGGTCCAGAATGGCCAGCATGATCTGCCGCCCCAGCCCGGTGCCCCTGTGGGAGGGCATCACCGCAACCCGCTGCACCTTGGCCACATCGCCCTTGGGCAGCAGCCGCGCGCAACCGGCGGGGTTTGCAGCGTCACCGGCAAGGAAATGCGTACAGGCCTCATCCAGACCGTCCCATTCCTCGGCCTCGCTGACGCCCTGTTCGCCCATGAACACGGCCTCGCGCACGGCATAGCAGGCGGCACGGTCTTCCGGCGTCGTGGCGATAAAGACGTTCATGCGTGGGGCACGGTCGCCCGCATCGACTCACGCTCTGCAAAGCGTGCCTCCCACGCGGCCAGCACATCGCGCCCCTTGCGCCAGTCTTTGTCCGGGTGGCGAAAATCGAGATAGCCAAGCGCGCATCCGATGGCGATCTGGCCCATGTCGAGCGGCCCGTTCAGATGGCTCATCCAGCGGGTATCGAGCGCATCGAGCGCGCGGGTGATTTTTGCCCATTGTGCATCGAGCCAGGGCTGATAACGCATGTCCTCGGGCCGAACGCGGGCTTCGTAGACCATCAGAACGGCGGCCTCCATGATCCCGTCGGCGGTCGCCTCCAGCGTCAGCGTGTCCCAAAGCTGGTGCTCGGGGTAGAGGCCGGCTTTGGCGCGAGCATCGAGAAACCGCGTGATCACCCGGCTGTCATAAAGCGTCGGGCCATCGTCGCGGATCAGGGCAGGGATCTTGCCTACGGGATTTGCGGCAGCAACCTCGGCGGCGGTGGCAACGGGGGTGGTTGCCACCTCTTGCAGGGCGATATCGTCCTGGCCGGTTTCCAGAAGCAGAACGCGCACCTTGCGAACGAAGGGCGAGGCAGGCGCGGAAAGAAGCGTCATCATGTCAGGCGTTTCACTTTCAGTCGGGTCAGGGCGGTGGCGTCAATCTCGACCCCGCGCCCAGTGGAATTCAGGCGGAAGATGCGCCGCCAGCGGAAAGTGGCGTTGGTCTGCCCGTCGGCTGTGCGCAGCGTGGCGCCTTCGGGCGTGGCATCCATGATGTCTTCCAAAGGCTGGTCGAGACGTCCATGAGACGTGGCGCGCGCCAGCACATAACCTGCGATGGCGACAGTTCCGTATTTCAGTGCGATCCCGGCAAGCGGGGGCAGGGCAACGGGCATAAGAAATCCTCCTGTTCCAATAGGTAGGGGCGCGGGGGCGTCCTGTCTATTCCCCGTGCTCGACCCCCATCATCAGCGCGGCCAAAAGGGCGGTTTCCTGCCCGATCTGCGCGCCGTTCAGCTGGCTGGCTGCTGATTGACGGGCCTTGGAGGATTTGTTCTGGGCCAGTTTCCAGGTGCCATCGACCTCCGCCACCTCGAACCGGAAGGGCCGGACCATGCGCATTAGCCTTTCCTGAACATCCTCTGGCGTCTTGTCGAGTGTCCAGGGTTTCTTTGGTAGCAGGCGCGTTTCAAACATCTCGGTGAGCGTTTCCAGCGAAGCCTGCAGCGCCTCGTCTGGCAGGGGGTGCAGCGTGCCGCGCAGGTGGACGGCGACATAGTTCCAGGTGGGCACCTGCGCCGGGTCGCCATACCAGTCGGGCGAGATGTAGCCATCGGGCCCGGTCACGGCGATCACGGCGGGCAGGGCGCCAGTTGCGGCGCGGGCAATGGGGTTCGAGCGGACAAGGTGCAGGTCGGCGCTCGCGCCATCCTCGGACAAGGCAAAGGGAACATGAGACACCATCGGCGCCGGATCGCCGTTGACCGAGAGCACGCCGAAGCCCCGCTCGCGGGCAAATTCGAGGTTCCGGTCGCGGCTTTCCTGCCGGTAGACGGGATTGGGATGCATGGGGCGCTCTCCTGCCGTGATCTGTCGTTTGTGCAGCTTGCGCAGCCGGGCGGCATTTGCAACAACCGGGGCGTTCTCAGGGCGGGGTGAAATTCCCCACCGGCGGTATGCGGGCGATGCCCCGTAAGCCCGCGAGCGCCCCCGTGACGCACGGGGGGTCCAGCAGACCCGGTGAGAGGCCGGGGCCGACGGTTACAGTCCGGATGAAAGAGAACGAGCAGGGGGCGCGCCTTTCGGGTGCGGTCCTGCCCGTGATCGCCTTGGGTGACGTGTCAGTTATCGAAAGGAGATTACAGATGACACACACCCGATATGCGTTCGTGAAGGCCAACTGGCATTCCGAGATCGTGGATCAGGCCCTTCTGGGCTTTACCCAACTTATCCCCGCCGAGCAGGTGGATGTCTTCGACGTGCCCGGCGCGTTCGAGATGCCGCTTCTGGCGCGTGACCTTGCTGCCTCGGGCCGCTATGGCGCGGTCGCGTGCGCGGCGCTGGTCGTCGATGGCGGCATTTACCGGCACGATTTCGTGGCGCAGGCCGTGGTCGACGGGCTGATGCGCGCGGGGATGGACGCCGGGGTTCCGGTTCTGTCCGTGTCGCTGACCCCGCATCACTTCCAGGAAACCGAACACCACATCGGCATCTACAAGGCCCATTTCGTGCAAAAGGGCCGAGAGGCCGCCGAGGCTGCGCTTGGCATCTTGCGCACGCGCGCCGCATTGGCCGCCGATCAGGCCGCCTGACCGATCGGGGGCGTAGCACGACCCGCCGCGCCCCCTTGTGGACCCACCCCATTCAGCCCATGGTGACTGCGACCCTTCCCGCGAGTCCCCCATGCTGAACGGCATTGCCCTGCGCCTGCTCTCGGTCGGCTTTTTCGCCGCCATGTCCGCCACCGTGCACGGGCTGTCCCATAGCGTGCCGGTCGGGCAGATTGTCTTCTGGCGCAGCTTCGTCGCGATCATTCCGATCGTGATCTACATGGCCTGGATCGGGCGCTTCCCGAACGGGTTCCTGACCAAACGCCCCGGCGGTCACTTCATGCGCGGGCTGTTCGGCGGTATCTCGATGGTGCTGTCCTTCATCTCGCTGGCCTATCTGCCGGTCGCCAATGCAACCGCGCTGGCCTTCCTCGGTCCGCTCGTGTCGCTGCCCTTCGCGGCAATGCTGTTGGGCGAGGTGCTGACCCGCCGCATCATCTGGGCGGCCTTCATCGGCTTTGGCGGTGTGCTGCTGATGCTGGCCAGCAGTCTTGTGCGCCCCGATGCCGATCCGGGCCAGTTGATCGGCATCGCTGCGGGCCTTGGTTTTGCCGCCACAATGGGGCTGGTGCGTGTGCAGATCCGTAACCTGACAAAGACCGAAAGCGCCGTGACCATCGCCTTCTGGTTCTCGGTCACCTGTTCGGGCATAGGGCTTCTAAGCCTGCCGCTCGGTTGGGTGCCGATGCAGGGCGAGGTGCTATGGTACCTGGTCTTCGCGGGGCTTCTTGGCGGCGTGGCGCAGATCCTCGCCACCGAAGCCGCCGCGCGCGTGCCGGTCTCTCAGCTTGCCCCGTTCGACTATACCGGGATGATCTGGGCGCTTGGCTTCGACGTGATCCTGTTCAGCCAGTTCCCCGACTGGATCAGCTTCATCGGCATGGGGGCCATTGTGATGGCCGGGGTCATCACCGTGATCACTCCGAAGTCACAGCGCCCCGCCGCCGCGCCCCCGGCGCCGCGGCAGCCCTGGCACTAGGCCCTCAGCCCGGTTCGCGCCTCAGCGATTGTGCCATGCAGTGGATGCCGCCGCCCATCATGGTGAACATGTCCATTTCCGGGTCGTAGACCGTGAACCCGTTGGCGCGCAGCTTGGCGATGAGGTCTTTGCTGGCCGCCGGGGCCAGAACGCGATCCCCGCCAAGCGACATCACGTTGCAGCCGAGCGCCATCGTGTCGCGGAAGCCCACGGGGATGATCTCCACCCCTCGGGATCTCAGCCAGTCGGTGACGTGATCGGGGGTTGTCTCCAGACAGACCGCCGCACATTTCGGGGCAATCATGCAGACCATCAGGTCGATATGCACATAGTACGGGTCGATATAGGCGTAGTGCACCTCCCACCCCTCTTTCTCGACCCAGGCCCCGATCTGGCGTGCCGAAACCTCTTCGCAGCGCATGCCCGTGTAGCCGATCAGCACAGCACCCGGTTCGATGATATGAAAATCTCCGCCCTCGAAATTTCCGGCGCTGACCATGTCGTAGATCGGGATGCCAGCCCCGAGGTAGAAGCGCAGCGCCGCAGAATACTCCCCGCGCCGTCGCGGATTTGCCATCTGGGTGATCACGGCACCCCAGGGAGTCATAAAGCTGGAATCGCGGGCATAGACGCCGTATTTCAGATGCTCGTCAGCGGGCAGGGTGTGGATGGTCACGCCCGCACCTTCATAGGCGTCGCACATCTCGCGGTACTGTTTGACCGCGATCTGGTGATCCCATTTGCGCCCGGTGCGCGCGGTTTCGCGGTAGATCGAGCTGAAGGCCACGTTGTCCATATGCCCGAAGGTTTCCACGGGGCCGAGCAGCACGTCCTTGAGCACCCCATATTCTGAATCGATCCCCCAGTTTGGAAGCGTTTCGGTGCCCCCCAGTGGATTACGCGCCTGAAGCGGCGGATTGGCAGGGCGTTGATCGTCGGGCATGGGGTTCTCCGCTTTCGGTTTGCGTGAACGATAGCGGAGGAGGGCCGTCAAGCAATAGAAAGGGTCGTTTCGGCACCGCTTTCGACGCTGTGTTCGCGGACAGCCAGTTCAGGTGCCTCTGAGTGAGCAGGCAGTTGGCATGCCTCAGACTCGCGCCCTCAGGCGCAAAGCTGGTTGCCTTCGATACCCGTGATCAACGCGCTGACGATCTGCCCCTCGGGTTGCGGATCGCGGAAGCTGACCTCGGTGAACTGCTCGGTCCGGCCCATATGGGGGTTCTCGAGCAGGACACGGTGACGACGGCCCACTTGTGCGGCGAGGTGTTTGGCGACCTGCCGGTCGCCGGTGGCGCGCAGCCTGGCTGCGCGATCCTTGATCACCACGCCGTTCACCTGATTGGGAATGCGGGCCGCAGGGGTGCCGTTCCGTTTGGAATAGGGGAAGACATGCAACCACGTCAGGTCGCAGTCGGTCACCAGCTTCAGCGAGTTCTCGAAATGCGCCTCGGTCTCGGTCGGAAAGCCAGCGATGATATCGGCGCCGAAGGTCATCTCTGGCCGCAGGCGCCGCGCCTCTTCGCAGAAGCGGATGGCATCGTCGCGCAGGTGACGGCGGGCCATGCGCTTGAGGATCAGGTCATCGCCATGCTGAAGCGACAGGTGCAGATGCGGCATCAGGCGCGGTTCCGTCGCGATGGCCTGCATCAGGTTCTCGTCCGCCTCGATGGAATCGATGGAGGAGATGCGCAGGCGCGGCAGGTCCGGCACCAGCTTCAGGATGCGCATGACCAGATCGCCAAGACGCGGGGTCGAGGGCAGATCCGCCCCCCAAGAGGTCAGATCGACGCCTGTCAGCACCACCTCATTATAGCCGCGGTCCACCAGCCGCTTGATCTGATCCACCACCACACCGGCGGGGACAGACCGGGAATTGCCGCGCCCATAGGGAATGATGCAGAAGGTGCAGCGATGGTCGCAGCCGTTCTGAACCTGCACATAAGCGCGGGACCTTGTGCCGAACCCGTCGATTAGGTGGCCCGCCGTTTCGGTGACCGACATGATGTCATCGACCATCACCTTCTCGGTCTGACCGATGAAGTCGCCCGCAATGCCCGCCCAGGTTTCAGGCCGCATCTTCTCGGTATTGCCAATGACCAGATCGACCTCATCCATCGCCTTGAACGTGTCAGGCTCCGTCTGCGCGGCGCAGCCGGTGACGATGATCTTCGCCTCCGGGTTGTCTCGGCGCAGTTTGCGAATCTCCTGCCGGGCCTTGCGCACCGCCTCGGCCGTCACCGCGCAGGTGTTCACCACCACGGCATTATCCACCCCGGCCTGATCGCTGAGCGCTTTCATCGCCTCGGTTTCATAGGCGTTGAGCCGACAGCCGAGCGTATGGAAAATGGGGGGCTTGATGGACATCAGAGCGCCGACAGGAAATCCGGCGTCAGCACGGCGTCGAAGACATGGGCCGTGGGCCCCGTCATCCAGACGCCATCCTCGCGCCAGTCGATATGGATGGTGCCGCCGTCAAGCTCAATGGTCACGGTGCGCCCGGTCAGCCCCCGACGCGCGGCGGCAACCGCGGTGGCGCAGGACGACGAGCCAGAGGCCAGCGTCACCCCCACACCCCGTTCCCAGACCCGCATGCGCAGATGATCCGGCCCGATCACATGCGCGAACTGAACATTGGTGCGCTCGGGGTAAAGCGGGTGATGTTCGATCTCGGCCCCGCGCGCGGCAAGGTCCACCGCCTCGGCATCCTCGACGAAGAAGGTGCAATGCGGGTTGCCCATGCCGGTCGCGGTCGGCGCGCCCTCGATCGGCAGCTCCCGCGTATCCATCTGATGGGCCAGGGGGATGTCCTGCCAGTCGAGCTGCGGAGCGCCCATATTGACCGAGGTCAGCCCGTTACCCGCATCCAACGCCTCGAGCAGCCCCCGCTCGGTGCGGATCGTCAGGGCGCGCTTTCCGGTGCGCCCCATCTCGTAGCGCGCCACGCAGCGGGTCGCATTACCGCAGGCCCCGGCCGTCGAGCCATCGGCGTTGTAGAAGATCAGGGACAGGTCCGCTCCGTCATCGGAATGAATCACCGCCAGCTGATCGAATCCCACCCCCCGATGCCGGTCCGCCAACGCAGCCGCCAAGGGCGCGGTCATCGTCACGGCGGTCTCCCGCGCGTCGATCACCACGAAGTCATTGCCAAGCCCATGCATTTTCATGAAGGGCAGGCCGGCTATGGGTCCATGTTCCACCATGCGCGGGCATATACGCCTTCGCCGGTCGATTTGAAATCCCAAAGGAAAGATTTCTGCTTGACGCCCCCGGATCGGGTTTATAGAGAAGCCGCCTGTAGCGGGGGTCGCAAGACAGCGCCGCAACTTCAGAGTGGGCCGTTAGCTCAGTTGGTAGAGCAACTGACTTTTAATCAGTGGGTCGCAGGTTCGAATCCTGCACGGCTCACCACTGAAACCATTTAAAATCAATGAGATGCGCATCGCGACTGTTGTCCAGGTGGCCGTGCTTAGAAGCCCGTGGAAGCAGTGTGGAAGCAGGCTCCTGCTCCATAGAAGTGGCAGAATTGCAACGCTAGCGAGTCGAGCATTCGCCCCGAGAATGTCACGCCCACAGAGTTCTCTGATCAACAGTGTCTCCGTGTTCGTTGGCCTGCTAGGGCTTGGGCGCAAGTGCAGATGCGCACTTCATCGACAGCAGACACTTAACAAGAGCTTCCGAACGGAAACCGGTCATTCGCTGCTTACGCAAAGCGGCAAATCGAAACTAGAAAAGCAGTCATTCACCACCGGTGGAGTCAAGACAACGGTACTTCGGAGCGCATTAACTACCATAGTTTGCAGTTCGAAGTTTTGTTGACGTTCAGCATTTCCACTTGGTTTGAGTTCTGATTCAAGGCTGCAAAAAGAGGAACGCAGCCTTGGCCGTCATGTCCCGACCGACGCCCACTGGGCGATTATCGACCTTTCTGCCTGGGTAAGGACATTGATCCCGTCCAGGCCGGACGCGGTCCGAAGTTGATCATGGAAGCCGTTTTATGGATCACACGCACAGGTGTTCAGTGGCCTTAACTTTCTGCTGAGTTTGGCCATTGGAGTTCGGTTCTTAAATGCTTACGCAGGGGAATCTAGACTAATTAGTATAATAGTATATTCAGACAGTTGGCCTCCGATAGCGATCTCGAATGCGCAAAGATCTACTGCTCAATAGTGAACGTCAACCTTTTGGAAAAAATCACAAAATTTGTGCCAGATGCCAAATTCAACGGAGACGAGATGGTATCCGAGACTCACAAATTATGACCTTTGCGCGCAAATATTAATCTATGTGAACCTCACTCGGTTCGGTAGCTTAACGTGAAGTGTGTCGCCGCAACCGATTGGCTTGACGTCTGATTTGTATCCAATCGGGAGAGGAAAGGTGAGTTGAACTTCTTGATGCTTCTCCCAAAATAGGAAACTGGCAACCGTGTGCATTTTGCTGCAGACTGGGGATACAATAAAATCGAAGTCATCTATCAAATAGTGATAGTACTCTTCCAACAAGGCCATTGACTCTTCAATGGAATGGGTTGGAACAATTGCCGATGCACTCTTTCGAGTTTTCTCATACCTTTCGTGAAGCTTTTGACTATATTCGAGCCGCCAACTAAGATTAGGACTCGATGGATCTCCATATATAAGAAGAAGTTGGGTAGGATTGATGTTTTCAATAACACCCGCCGATCTATGAAGTTCGTAGCCAGAAAAGAGAGCAAGGCATGAACGCCCTTCGTGATTTAAGTGGCCCGAAAATGGAACAAATGTCATATTGACGGACATTTCTTTCGCCATGGAAGGCGGGGTATTCTCTCTGTCGAGATCATCATCCTTAAGCATTTTCTGATACTCGTCAAAGCTCGGCACATACTCTAATGCAGACGTGTATGTGACGTGTAGATCTTCGTATGGACGACAGTCCCGAAGTTCCTGTAGCCAGATACAAATAGCGTAAGCGGGGAAACCAGAGACATCGAGCCAGACGTTGACACAGCTGCTCGGAAGGTCCAGAATTTGCTTTCTGACTGCAGCCTGGTATCGATATACCTCATTTAGCTTGAGGCTACAGGTTCGAATTCTTTCAGATTTGAATTTTTCTTTGGCACAATTGACAAATTTTTCAGCAACTTCCGCATTACCTTCAGAATCATTGTCAAACAGCGTAAGCAAACAAAACGCATCTGAAGAAAATTCAGAATTGCATAAAATTCGAAAGGCCCGTTCTTCGAAGCCGGAAGCAAGGATAAGTACATCCAAAGCACCCGGAGATATCTTGCCACCCGGGATGCTAACAATTTCATAATCAGATTTCACTGTCATTGCTCCAATCAAACAGGTCAACGATATCGTGAAAGTCTTCGTTTTTGTCTTTCACAAACTCCGCTCCGCCCTGGCGAAAAGAATCTGGAGAAAGGAGAAGAAACTCTAATTTAGATGCGGACAAACGAAGGTGATCATCTCGTCTGAGACCAATATTGAAAGACGGGCAGTAAATCCGATTGAGAATATATACTGGCTTCTTTCTGTTGTCGTCTCTTGCGACGTAGTCAATCGATGCTTCCAACACACCAAAGGTGATTAGTTTTTTGAGTATGAAATTTGATGCATTTGATAGATCGTAAATATCATTCCTTTCAATAGCAATCATAGATCTAGGAGTTACTTGAAATCCTGGATGCGAAGGTGCCTGTCGCCGGAGGTGCAATCTAAAGGCAGATCCAATAGTAGTTGCGACGTCATAAAGATGCGCTCCTAGACTTCTCTTTCGGCCACCAAACTCAAAAACGCCCGAAATTTGTCTAAGTTGATTGAGCCGCTTATCAGATACTAGCCTAACTGCGTGGTCTTGTTGTCGAGGTTTGATGAGTTTCGCGTCGGAGCTGGGTAGAACTCCTTGGACCGCAAAAATCTCTGATATAATTTCCAGTAGTGCTCTAGGGTTTCGGCCAGCCGAGTTGTTGATGACACTCCAGCCATGATAATAGGCATCTCGGCTGCCAAACATTAGCCGATGCATGAGCCGGTCATATGCTCCTGGATCGTTCCCTAGGTAATCAACTATTGAATGGCTTGCATACTTGAAATGCTCAAGTCGCTTGTCCACGATGCCTTCAAAGTAGTTCTCTACTTCTTGCGTGGTTAAGCCTGCGCTACGTCGCCCAAACAGAGTTCTTGTTATGTCTATTTCAAATAAGTCATGGCCGATCTCAATTTTCTTTCCCGTCGCTTCCAGTCTAAACGTATGTTTTTCTGCCGAAAATTTTACGCAAAAATGTGGATTTGAAGATATTAGAATATCGCAGATTGCCTGCTGTACAGTTTGCGGCACGTAGGGAGAGCCGGCATCGTCAAACAAAAGATGAAAACGAGTATCTGATAGGGTTTCGAAATCAGACTTAACAGCATCAAAGAAGTCCGCCAACTGAATTTCAGTTGCAAGTACCTTGCCTGCTTTTTCGAAGTATTGTGGATCGTTTGCTGACGCCAATTCAGCATCGGATACAATGTTTGAGATGTTCTTAAGTTCGGAGGCTATTTCGCTTTCGACTGTGACAATCCCTGGATTCGGCAAGATCTCATCAAGAATCTTGCGAATGGCGACGTAGGAATCGGGCTTCTTAAGAACTCCGAGGTTCACTGCAGATGTGAGTGTCTGCAACGTGCGTTTGATCGCTTTGAAAATAACGATATGACGGTAGTATTCTGGTCCAGGGGGCTGCTCACGTTCTTGATGAACGCTAAGCGAGCGAAAATCACCTTGCCTGCACGGGAAGTAGATGCCAAAGATTTCCTTTGGGTCTACTAAAGCATTGGAAACACTTGGAAAAAAACCTAGCATTGCCAAGTATGTCGACTTTCCACAACCGCGGCTGCCAGATATGTAACTGTTTCCAAAGGTAACCACTTTTTCACGCAGTGCCGGAAGTGGCTCGAACATCCCAGCTGCTGTAGCAGGGTCAGTGAACTCTTCGTACCTTTGCAAGCGAAACGATCCTGGCGGGTTAAACTTCTCTTCCAAGAAAACCTTCTTGCGCTCAAGGTAGGCGTCATAAAGTGACTGAGAAGAGTAAATCTCAAAGAACTCAGCCATTGAACCAACTTGGTTTTTAAGTAATTTTTCAATTGGGAAGTAGGCTGCGGATCCGATCGCACGTCTTATCGAGACTTGCGGGTTTGTCTTCCTTTGGTTGCTAAGCAATCGCCAGACGAGAGTCCCAAAATTTTCTAGGTCGCTGTTGCGAGCTTCTTCTGGACTAAGACTACCAACGGTTCCATAAGAAATGTCAATGATATCAAATTTAATTGTGCCGGAAATCGATTGGGAAACCAGGATGTTCTTATCGTGAAGATCACCATGATATCCTCCTTCGCGTTCGAGAGCTGCCAATGATCCTCCGACCTGGCGTACAAATGACGAAATGATATTTGGATTTAGGCGAATACTCTCTTGTTGGAGAAAGTTTGCGAAAGTTATGCCTTTAACGTATCTGAACAGAAGTGCGTCGACTTCGACAATATTTCCGAAAACATCTGTTGCTTTCACCCGCAATATCTCAAAAGGTAAAACAAGATTTTCTGGCAGGTCTTTCCCGCCGAGATCCGCGAGAGACTTTTGTAGATCAATAGAAGCCCCAGGGCGAATAACCTTCATCACAACGTCGTTGCCAAGGATCTGATGCTTAACGAGGAAGACTGTTGAGTTTTTGCCCGAAATTAGTTCGCGCGAAATATTGTAGTTGCCTATAGAGCTGCGCAAAGCATCGTCGTATTCGGAGAAATGCAAAGTCATCCGACCATAGACGAGTAACCCCAAACGATTAAGAATTACTTCTTGGTCAATCCAGCCCTCAATCCGAAACATTCGAGCAAGTTCAGAGTCCGGATTGAAGCTATTTTCGTTCCAGTCATACGCAAAATCTTGGATGAGATCGTCGATATCAGCGCTGCGGATGGCCTCCTGAAAGCTGCGGGCTTTTTGCTCGGAACTCGATACTGTGAGTACCATCAGACAGAGAACCTCCTAGCTTGCATAGCCTCGACATGTGTCAAGGACATCCCCTTAAGGTTACATGAGTGAATGTCGTCTGGAAAACTGAACATTCGCTCTTCAGCGCCATTTGCCACCGCATGATTGCATAGATGTTGAAAGCTTGTTCCTGCACCGCGATCGTCCCGGAACACTATCGTTTTCCGGGCGATTTCGTGGACGGACCCGATTATCTTGAGCTCAGTTTCAGCAGTGTGCAAGCTGACAAATGACAGTATCACGTCATACTCTCTAGTGCTGACCGCGTAGGGTAGATTGGTTACAAAGCCAGGTTCAACCACATCCTCAGCAAGCATTACTGAATGTCCAGCAGCAACAAGAGCATCACGAATCTCCATCCTTTTACCTTGAAGCAACCTTTCATCAGGAACATCTGATAGTCTCTTAACGGAAGGACCAAAGAGTAGCACACTTAGTGCAACATCACCAAATGCAGCTCGAAGGAGGTCTGATGGTCTATTATACATCAAAATAATTCGTCACTTCTGACTTGATTAAATGGCGAACCTAGGTCGGTTTGAAAACTGGCAGTGCCGCTCGGCGCTGAACAATCTTCGGAAGAAAGGGCTTCAAGATAGATCGGCATCTGACATGTTTCCGACAGATAAGCGTACAGAGTCCAAAATCCCAAGAATATCATCATCCAGGTCAAGAGACTCTTAAGGTAGTGTAACTTTACGATCAACCAAAGTTGCCAAGTTTTCGGCTGAATGTTCGCATGGTGAAGCCGGTACGAGACATGAAGCGACCAAAAGTAGATGGCGAGAGACAGAGCAGCTGTTAGTCCAGGCAGCAAAACCCAGGTTGATCCGCCGTCAGATCTGAGTCCGGCGAGCAAAAGGGGCCAAAAGTTGGGTGCGTCGTTGATCCTAGCCCAACTAGTAGCTTCGATGTATTGATCGATATCCCAAAAATGAAATGCGGTGTGTGCAAATGTTCCCACCGAAATAGCAAAAAATAGATAGTCCAGAGGTCCCCTTCCGAATTTATCATTCCAGTTGCCCGTCTCGACGACGTCTGGCCGTACAGCAATCCAAACGATAGGTAAGTAGAACGGAAAGCTCATTTTCAACAGTATCCTGTAGAAAACGGAGGGAACAAAGAGAGCAATAAATGCATATGCGGAAAGCCGAACCAATGGGGTGTTCCCCGCCCGCATCCGCTGCGTCGTAGTGTCAAAATTCAGGGGATGTCCAGCTTGCGCGCCGGGTAAAATCTCAACTGTGCTGGTTAAATCTGTCTTTGTCAGTAAGATCAGCCAGTTATCTGGAAAATGATACCACCCCTGCAAGAGACACTTAAGAGTTGCCCAAAATCTGATTCCTAGCGTCCTTAGGAAGACTCCTAACAAGCTCAGCGGTAGAACCACTATGAATGCTGCGGCGGAAGCTGCTCGAGGCCAGTTCCTTGAAGCTAGGGGCTGAGATATTAGAACAATTGATATTATGACCGAGCCAAAATTTGTGATCATTGACACTTGGAGTTGCGTACCTTGAAGAGTTTGTAGCGCAATAATTGAGGCAGATAGAAATAGGGATGACCATGCTACTGGTTTTGAAAGTGCATTTGCGTACCCACGCCAAAACACACTCAGTATAGCGGGGAGCGCACCAGGAAGGAGCCCAAGAAGAACGCTCCAATATGAGACTTCGAAAACCTCAAAGCTACTCGCTGCTATAGGACTAAAGTGTCTGCTTCCTAACAGGTAGTATCCTAGGATGCAGAAAAGCGTGATGCAGACTACAGGCCAAACAGCAGTATCAATCGACCGCCCTCTATCCCAGTATTGGTTAAATATCTTCAATCCAAGGCTAGTTGAGGAGGGTGATCGAAGATGCACAAAAGGCGTCAGCATAACCGCAGTCAAAAGCGCCCAATAGTATCCATTGTAAAAGAGGAGTATCCCAAGCACGGATGCAATTAGTGTTTCCAATATGGCCAAAGCCGAGAGATTTCTCTTGAGTCCTGACGACTGTTTGGAAAAAAGCACCCAAGTGTCGTCCCGGTGCGGGGGTTTGAAGTCGGGAGCATCGTCCTGCATTCTAGTTGATACCGTCACTTAGATTTAGACCTGCTTGAGTATATCTAAGTGTTTGCAAATGCAACCGAATTTCGCTGCGACAACGCCATTAAGGCCGAGCATGGCGGACACCTTCATGGGTTTTCGTCAAAGAGGTTAGCTCGGATGTCCCAGTTGGATCAAGTTACGGCGCCATCCATCAACCCCTCGCTGGCCAACTTCGATGAGGTAAAGTGTTCACTCGTGCCAAGAACTAGGTGCATCATGCCTGTTGAGGAAACTTCGAAACTCTGGTTTAGTCTCGAAGAGGCGTAGATGCATGAAAAACAACCACGAAAAATCGTTTAGAGCAGTAAGAAGTTCTGTTGAATTGTTCGCCGGTGCCGGTGGTTTGGGGATCGGACTTGCCCAATCAGGCTTCGAGCCGCAGCTTGTGGTCGAGCACAACAAGTGGTGTTGCGACACTTTACGGGAGAACGAAGGCGTACTTGCTCAAAAGGTGCATGATGGCAAACGTCTTGAGGTCCTAGAAGGCGACATCCGCTTTGTCGATTTTGCACGTTTCGACGGCTCTCTCGATCTCGTTTCAGGTGGCCCACCCTGTCAGCCGTTCAGCCTCGGCGGGCGTCACCGTGCCTATGATGACGCGCGAGATATGTTTCCACAAGCGGTGCGGGCTTTGCGGGAGGCACGCCCCAAGGCCTTCGTTTTTGAAAACGTCAAAGGGCTCATGCGTGCGGCGTTCCAAAACTACTTCGAGTACGTTCAGTTGCAGATGGAACACCCTGAAATGATTGCCCAGCCAGATGAGCATTGGGAAGATCATCTCGCACGCCTTGAGCGTCACCACACTCGCACAAAGCGTCCCGGTCTTCACTATCGGGTCGTTACACGACTCCTGAACGCCGCCAACTATGGCGTGCCACAGAAGCGAGAACGCATCCTCTTTGTTGGGTTTAGGGATGATGTTGATGCGCGCTGGTCATTTGATGCCGGCGATCACAGTATGGAAGCTTTGGTCTGGGATCAATTGTATGGCGACTACTGGGACCGGCATAAGGTCGCGAAGAAAGACCGCAAACTTGAAGGTCGCTGCCTTCAACTCTCTCGGAAGCTGTCTTCCGAACAGCGTCCGCAGTCGAAACCGTGGAAAACCACGCGCGATGCAATCGCTGACCTTCCGGACCCTCGGCAGACGAGACGGTCATCATCGGTCTTCAACCATACTTTCCAAGATGGTGCGCGCACCTATCCAGGTCATACCGGCTCTTACCTCGATGAGCCCGCGAAGACGCTTAAAGCCGGCGTTCATGGGGTCCCAGGCGGCGAAAACATGCTGCGTCGCGCTGACGGTTCAGTGAGATACTTCTCAACGCGAGAGGCGGCCCGTCTGCAGACCTTCCCGGACAACTACAAATTCCATGGCGCATGGAGCGAATGCATGCGCCAACTTGGCAACGCTGTACCGGTTCATCTGGCGCAGGTCGTCGGTGATAGTGTGGCGCAACAGCTCACGGCATCCGAGGTCGGTTGATGGCGCGTCGCCCTGAACTCATCAAAGTGGAAGAAACACGCGCTGCTATCGAAGAGCTTCGCGCACTTGCGACGACGACGACCCTGACGGGCCCGTCGCGTAAGGCGCTCTTGGGCTCGATCTCCGATATGCAGGAGTTGCTCAACCGTCTTACCCGCGAGCTCGACCCTGTGTCGCTTCCAGAGTCCTTTTTTGATCCAACAGAACCCCGCCTCATTGGACACTTTGTGGCTCTCGCACTGATTGCCCAGGATCGCCGGCCTCTGGCCGACGTATCGAAGGCTTACGGGTCTGGAGTCTATGCCATCTACTATACGGGTCATGCCGAGATTTACCGGCCGATCTCAGGCACTGAGACGCCAATCTATGTCGGAAAGGCCGATCCCCCTGCAAATGCAAAAACTGTGATCGAGCAGCTCACAAAGCTCACCGATAGGCTGGGCGAGCACCGAAAGAACATCGATAAAGTGCAGGGGATTGAGCTCGCCGATTTTGAATGCCGCTCCCTCGCTGTCCAGAGCGGCTATCAGGCCTCCGCCGAAATCCATTTAATCCGTCTCTTTGAGCCTATCTGGAACAACGAAACTCGTATACTGTACGGTCTCGGCAAGCACGGAGATGCCTCGACTACGCGCGCCAACAACAAAAGCCCGTGGGACACTATCCACCCAGGACGTGCCTGGGCGTCGGAAAGTCAAGAGGCAAAGTCGGCAGATTCAATCGCCGCTGAAGTCTCGGATCACTTCAGGCGGGCCAAGATATTTCAGACAACGGACGATGTCTTCGAAGCCTTCGCGGCAGGCATAAAACAACAAGACTTCATAAGTACACACGACCTTTAAGCCTCGTGTGCAGATTGCACTTTCCCTACCCCAATGCGAGTGTCATTGGTAGTGACCAACCGGGTGGTGAAAGAGGCCGTACGCGGAGCCTTCGGCGTATCGCGGCTGCTAAGGCCATAAGACTGTCTAATCGCCTTTAGCGCAACCTTAGCGAGTTCACCCTTCGTCTGCGCCTTTCCCATTTTCATCCCTTAAGACTTCGCTATCGAGGCGAATGACCGGTAAGCGGGCTGCGACTGCAGCATCTTGAAGGTAGATCGAAGAGCCGGGAACCGCCATCCTACCAGCCCAGAGGAGCCAAAGTAGCGATGACGGCAACCTCCGCAGTGAGCTTGTGCTGTCCACTCTTACCTGACCATAATCCCACTATACTTCGCTGCCGCCCCCTGGAACCGCTCATCGATCCCTCGCGGGTGTTGGTCGAGGTATGAAAGGATCATGTCCGGCAAGGTTTCTGTAAAGTTTTCGAAGTCTTCGGCTCCCAGGCCTTCCAGATAGGCCAGCGTCACGGAGTTCGCGACGATAAGCTTGAGAAGGTCGAGCTGCTTTTCGCGCAGATCAATCTCTCGCACCGCTTCCGGTGGCACCGTGCCTACATGCTCGAACAGGCGTGTGGCGGTGGCCTCCTGTGCAACCTCCCAGTTTGGGTGCAGGGGCCAGCGTGACCGGTTGCTGTCTGTTGAAGGCACTGTAAGCGTCACGTCCTGGGCGAGTTGGTCCATCTCGGCTTGTAGGTGCTCATGCAGCGATCCCCATCCCCGAATGTCTTTGCGGTTTCGCAGGGCGTCTTTTCCGAGACGCAGTTCAACCCGCCATATCTGGCTTGTTGCCCGGTCTGACAGGTCCAAGGTGTCGACGCCTGCCGCCTGAAGGTTGGCATTCCAGATCAAAGGCCACTCAGGCTTGCGGCGCTTCAGGACCTCTTCTCGCTTGTCATAAACGATGACTTGCCGACCGGGCATTTTACCGATGGTGACGGATGTCGTGCGCCCGGAATGTCCGTTTGTTTCTACCGTTTCAAACTCGGAAATCGCTTTTCGGATGGCGCGGGAATGGAACACAAAGGCATCAAGATCGAGGACGAAGCCAGGTGCCAGAATATCCACCGCGAAATCAACCCGGTTGATGCTGATCCCATCATGCGGAAGCTGAAACCCGAGCTGGGCTAACAGGGCATCGAGTGTCTGCCGCGTTTTCTCCAAGCCATTCAGCGCCAGCTCTCGCGACCCAATGGACACATAGAGGCCCCAGGGGTCCGAAGCCCTGGGCTTCTTGGCGAACCAGGTGGCCCCGAACTCGTAGACTCGAAAGGTAAACGCATAGCCGCCACGCTTTCCGCTTTGGCCCGACTGGATGTCGAGCCCTGCGAAAGTGCCCCAGACATCTGTCATCAACTCCTGCGCCGTGGCCTTCCCTTCCTCCAGGAACTCGACCAACTCAATCGGAACCGTGGTCTTGAGCGCCAGGTCGATGCCATCAAAGCCAGTGTGAATAATCGTCATTTACTACTCCATGTATTTCTAGAGGGGGGTGCTACAAAGACCCCCCTTTGCCGCGTGGCGGTCGGCCACCCGCCCACCCGCGCGCCGCGCTCGCTACCTGAAGGCAGCGCAGCGCACGCGTGGACGGCTGGCCTCGCGTTGGGTTTCGGTTTCAGGGTCATTGAGAGGTGTGTGCTTTGCGTCGGGCATGCGCCCACGCGATGACTTCATCGCTGCGATAGCGAACGGACTGCCCGAACTTGTAGAAGCAGGGGCCAGAGCCTATGAAACGCCATTTTTGGATAGTGCGCACAGATTGGCAGAGAAATTCCGCCACTTGCTGTTCTGTCAGGAAAAGCGGCGTTTGGTTCTCGGTAGCAGTGGCGTGCATGTGATCTCCATCGGTTGTGTCGATGGCGATCAGCTACGTTCAGCTTCGCTTATCAAGCCAGCCGGAACGCTTGAAATAAGTCCTGAGAATTCCGATGGGATTATATAAGTTGCTGTTTTCAGGGAGTCTTTCGCGAACCTTAAGGGCTGCGGTGCGAATCCGCGTTGGCGCTATTTCAGGATCCGCCGCTCTGCAGACTTGCTCACACCAAGCCGCAGCCTCAGTCAGTGGTTCACCTTGCGGCGTCCAGTCCAGTCTAAACGGTCGACGCAGCAACCGTGCCCAGATCAAGAAGGCTTGAAGCAGGAGGCCGTCCAGGGCGTCATCACTTGGGCGTCCGGTCTTGCGCAGGCTGCTCAGGCTAAGTTCAAGCGTGTCCTTGGCTTTTGACAAGTCGTCTTTGATCTTGTCGAGGCTAACTTTCCGGTCGGGTATTCCTAGCGGGACTCCCGTATTCTCAAGCGCCTGCTGGAAGGTTCGTCGGTTGACGAAGAATCGCGTGTCTTTGGACAAATCATTGAGTTGAGCGGATAACCGGTCCGTCATCTTCAACGCTCGCTCAAGTTCGCCTTTGGCGGTTTTCTTGTCCCGTTGTGCGCGTTGAATCTCTTCACAGTAGTTTAGTGCTGCTTGCTGGAGTGAAAGCTGCACAACGATACGTATCGGCCAATGCTGACCACGAGGATAGAGCTGGTGTGCAAGCTCTGAAATCCGTGCTTTGACTTCCTGTGCAAGCCGAATCTTCACTTCACCAACCTCAATTTTCCCGACCCACCTGGTCGCGTTGGTCGCGTGCCAAGCGATGCAAAAATTGTTGCACTATTCTGTTCGGCAGCGATGCGGATTGGGTCGTCGGCAAGGTGAGCATAGCGGAGTGTCGTCTGCAGTTGCGTATGGCCAAGTAGTCGCCCGACCATCTGAATTGGCATCCCTCCAGACACTGCAATCGAGGCATAGGTATGGCGCAAATCGTGAATGCGCACGTCATCGAGGCCCGCTATTTCGCGGATCCGACGCCAAGGGTGTTGGAGGTCCGTTATATGGGCGTTGGGAAGCTTGCCTTCGATAATGAACGGATGGCCAGCGGTGCGCGGCAGAGTAGATAGAATGGCGCGGGCTGCACTCGGCAGTGGAATGCAGCGCCGACCAACCTTACTGTCCGGCAACTCCAACCCACGTTCGGTGACGTAATCCCACCTTGCGGTCTGAATCTCCATAAGGCGACACCCGGTGAGCAGCAGCAGACGGAAAGCCGCAGTTACATGTGGTGTTTCCGATCGATTCTGTTCAACTTGCAGTAGCACATCACCAAGACGCTGGATCTCGGCTTGGGTCAAAAACCGCTCGCGGCGGTTTTCTTTAAACTTCGGGATATGACGGCACGGATTGGTGCCATCCGGTCGAAGACCCCATAACTCAGCCATGTTGAACATCTTCGACAGGACCGAAAGCATCCGGTTCGCTTGGATCGGTGTTTCCTTGAACCGGTAATGCAGGTTCGCAATGTCCTTACGCTGAAGGTCGGCGATCAAAAAACGACCGAGCGCCGGTTTGATCCGGTTGCGAATATGCGCACGGTAGTCGCGCGCACTTGCTGGTTTCAAATGCACATTGACGTGGATTTCCAAGAACCGATCACAGAGGTCGCCCATCGTCTGCGCCATGCGTTCCAGAGCGATTTCCTCGATTGGATCAGAACCACCCGCGACCTGTCCCAACATCTCGCGCGCCTTGTTGCGGGCTTGTTCGGTGCTGACCGTTCCGTGACGTCCAAGAGACGCTCGGCGGGTCCGAGCACCTCTGCGGTACTGTACCTGATATGTCTTCGAACCACTTGGCATCACGCGAACACCAAAACCGGGAAGAAGTGTGTCCCAGACGAAATAGTCACTCTCCTTGGCTGCCAAGGCCGCGACGCTGCGCTGTGTGAGTTTGGGCATGTTCTTACCTCTTGAAATCGACCCATCTAGTGGAAGCACTATGGAAGCGCTGGGCCAGAAAACGTGGGGTAAGCGGTAGTATCAGTGGGCCGAACAGGTCAAGAATACCACATTAAATACAGTAAGTTAGGGCAATGAGGCGTAAGGAGGCGAAAAGGCTTGGGTGTAGCTTTTAATCAGTGGGTCGCAGGTTCGAATCCTGCACGGCTCACCACTGAAATTCCTTTCTTAGTCGAAGCCGTGTAGACCATGTTTTTCGTTTGCGCGGTCGTGCGTGGACGCCAGTGAAAGCAAGCGCCCGCTCCAAAGATGTGACTGAATTGCAACCTACCGAGTCGCGCATTCGCACCGCGTAAGTCTTGCACTTGGGATCATCGGCACATGCACAGCGCGACAGATCCGAAAGGCTCGACTGACGCGCTTTGTGCGCATAGACTACGGTTTCAGTTTCGCAAGTGCCGGTAGCCGCCATGGCCAGGATCGCCGTTTTGGGCTTTCTCCTCGAAAGCAACCGGTTCGCGCCGAGGACGCATCGCGCTGATTTTGACCGTCGAACATGGCTTGTAGGGCAGGAGATCCTGTTGGATGCCGCCAGCGATGCGCCACGGCAGGGAGCTGAGATTCCGGCGTTTCTGGAGGAGATCCGCAGCCATCTGCATACGGAGGTGCTGCCCGTTCTTGTGGCTGGTGCAGAGCCAGGCGGCCCGTTGGACGAAGACGTGCTGCACACTGTCCTGAGCATTATACGCACGCGATTGACTGACCTTGGGCCGATTGATGGGGTTTATGTTGCCAGCCATGGCGCGATGGTCGGCGTAGAGACTCTCGACCCCGATGGTGCTTTGCTAGAGGTCGTTCGCGAGGCCGTCGGGCCGCATGTGCCTGTCGTCGCGACGCTTGATCTTCATGCAAACCTTTCCGACAGGATGGTCCGTGCCGCCAATTGCCTGATTGGCTACCGCACCAATCCTCATGTCGATCAGGCACAGGTTGCAAGAGAGGCCGCGATCATCCTTTCCCGCATGATCAAGGGAACCAGGTTCCACATGCGCCATCTGCGCCTACCGCTGACGCCGGCCAGCGTGACCTTGCTGACAGATGGTTCGGGGCCCTATGCCGAACAGGTCCGGGAAGCGGCCCGCCTTACGGATGCACATGGGATTGTCGCGAATGCCACGGTGCTTGGCGGGTTTGTCTATAGCGATACGCCCGACAACGGTGTGGCTGTTCTTGTCACAGCGACGGACCGAACCGTTGCCGAGCGCGAAACCGCACGTCTGGCCGGGCAGCTTTGGGCCGAAAGACACCGGTTCACGCGGAGCCTGACATCAATCGCGGATGCCATTCAGGCGGTCACCGCCGCGGGCGGCGCGCGATGGATCCTGTCGGATGCTGGTGACAATCCCGGCGGTGGCGGCCTCGGGACATCCAGCGATCTCTTGCAGGCCTTGATCGAAGCGAAGGCCGACGATGTACTCTATGGGCTTTTCATCGACGCGGACCTTGCGGCCGAAGCTGCCTCTGCCGGGATAGGCGCGAGGTTCGCTGCGCGGTTCCTGCGCGGCGGGTCCGACGGATTCGGCGTGCCGTTTGCCGTCGAAGCGGAGGTTGTTGCCCTGAGTGACGGATGCGTCGTCGGGCGACGCGGGCTCGTCGCTGGCCGACGCGTGGATCTGGGGCCGACAGCTGCCTTGAGACTCGCGGGCGTGACCGTGGTTGTCGCCAGCAACCGAAAGCAATGCGCCGACCCGGTTTATTTCGAGCATCTCGGGCTTGATCCAAGGGATTTTCGGGCCCTGGTCGTCAAAAGCCGCGGCCATTTCCGCGCGGGGTTCGACGAGTTCTTCACGCCGGAACAGGTGCTTGAAGTGGACACGACGGGTCTGACCAGCCCGGTGCTGAGCAACTTCCATTTCAGGGGCTTGCCGCGCCCTGTCTATCCGCTTGATACGGATGCCGTCTGGTCACCGCCTGACTGGGCCATCCCGTATCTCGAAGCCCAGGAGTTGTTGCCATGAGCTATCGTATCGCCCTAGCCGGGCTGCATATGGAATGCGCGACCTTCCTGCCTCATGTCACCGGTCATGACGTGTTCGAGGCGGGAACCAAGCGCGGCCCGGATCTTGTCGAGACCTTTCACAACTCCAACACCGTCATGGGAGGCTTCCTGAGGATCCTTGATGAGGCCGGGGCGGAGCCCGTCCCGATCCTTCATGCCGATGGCGGGGCCGCCGGGCTTGCCGATCAGGCGGCGGTCGCGGCCTATCGTCAGGAAATCGTGGACGGCATTGGCGCCGTTCGGGGCAGTGTTGACGGGGTTCTGTTGCATCTGCACGGGGCGATGGTCACCCAGGACGAATTGGACCCGGACGCGCGCACGCTTGACGCGATCCGACAGGCTGCCGGACCGCATATGCCGATCATGGTTGCACTGGATTACCATGCCAATCTGGACGCGCAGTCTATCGCGGGGGCGACGGCGGTATTCGGCTATCGGTACTCTCCTCACATTGACATGGGGGCAACGGGCGAACGCGCGGCGCGATGCCTGTTGCAGACCCTCAGGGGCGAAATTCGCCTCGCCATGGCATTGGCCAGGCCGGGGTTGATCCTGCCGTCCATCTTCTCCGCAACGGATCTTGTCCCCCTCAAGGGCCTTGTCGAGAGGGCGAAACGCGCCTCTGACGCCGCCGCCAGATATCGGGACGTGTCGCTCTTTGCCGGGTTTGCCTATGCGGATGTTCCCAATTGCGGGGCATCGGTCGTGGCGGTCGTCGATGGAGCAGGGGAAGAGGCTCAGGCCCTGGCAGACGACCTTTCGGATCAGGTCGATCACCACAGGCAGGCCCTTGCCGCGCCCGTTCCTGTCTACGGGTTGAAAGAGGGCATTGAAAAAGCGTGCGCCATCGCGGGCGGGTCGGATCGTCCGGTTGTCATCCTGGAACATGCAGACCGCGCAAATGACAGCACCCATGGGTTGCGCCACTTGCTGGCCCTTTCCGACCGGATGCGGATTGCGGTGCCCTTCCTCTGGGATCCGGGGTCGGTGGCAGAGGCCATCGCGGCCGGTCAGGGCGCGGAGGTTCAGCTTTGCCTTGGGGGGCATTCCGCCCCGAAAGCTGGCGGTCCGATCCGCGTGACGGCACGGGTCGATGCCGTGAAGCGGGATTTCAGATATCGCGGCACCGGAGAGATGCGGGCGGGCAGCGAGGTTCGCCTGGGGGACAGCGTTCTGCTGGATGTGGGCGGAATGAAGATCAGTGTCACGAGCCTGTCACAAAGTGCGATCGACTTTGACCCGTTCTTGCAGTTCGATCTCGATCCCGAGGCGTTCGACATTGTCCTGCTACGGTCGAAAACGCATTTTCGGGCCGCCTGGGATGGCTTTGCCGCCGCAATCGTCATCATCGACACAGCGGATTACGGGCCGGCGGATATCTCCAAACTTCCCTATAAACACGCGCGCCCATAGCCTGTCAGGCGACATCAAGCCCTTCTATTGATCCGGTTTCCTGGTGCCTTGCATCAGTCGAAGGGAAAAAAATGCTACCCGTATTCGGAAGATTGCGTCTAACGTGAGCCATGCCTGAAAAAAAGGTGCCCTCAAGAGCACCCCTCGAAAAAGGCATCGAACCGTTGAAAACAGGGAGTTAATGCAATGTGGAAGTCATTGTCTGCCGCAACGCTTGCGGCGGGGATGGTTTTGGGCACAGTCGCCCATGCCGAAGATATTACGATTGCGGTGGCGTCCGAGGTCACGGCCATGGACCCGCACTACCATAACACCGGCAACAACAACCAGATCGTGGGGCTGATCTACGATCGCCTTCTGCATCAGGACAGCAACCAGCAGCTTGGGCCGGGCCTTGCCGTCGAGTGGGGGCCGATTGCCGATGATGTCTGGGAGTTTCAGCTTCGTGAAGGCGTGACCTTCCATGACGGCTCTGCCTTCACCGCCGAAGACGTGGTCTTCAGCTACGAGCGTGTGCCGAACGTGCCCAACAGCCCGTCGTCTTTCGCGACCTACACTGCGGGCATCGCCGAGATCATCGTTGTTGACGATCATACCATTCAGTTCCGCACCAATGGTCCCTACCCGCTGCTTCCGATCGACCTGTCCACCATTCAGATCATCAGTTCGGAAAATCCCGAGGCAACAACGGAAGAGTTCAACGCCGGCCCCGCCAGCATCGGAACCGGTCCGTACCGCTTCGTCAGCTATACCCCCGGCGAGAGCATCGTGCTGGAAGCCAATCCCGACTATTGGGGTGGCGCTCCGCAATTTGATACCGTCACCTATCGTCCCATCAGCTCTGACGCGGCGCGCGTCGCGGCGCTTCTGGCGGGCGATGTCGATGTGATCTCGGGGGTTCCGACATCCGACATCGAAACGCTTGAAGGCAACGAGGACATCGTTCTCAGCCAGGGCGTGTCGAACCGGGTGATCTACCTGCATATCGATAGCCGCCGGGTCTACTCACCTTTCGTGACGGACAATGATGGCAACCAGATCTTCAATCCGTTTCAGGACGTGAGGGTGCGGCGCGCCATCTCCATGGCAATCGACCGCGAAACCATCGTGGAAGAGGTGATGGAGGGCATCGCAATCCCCGCCGGGCAGGTGCTGCCGGAAGGATTCTTCGGTGTCTCCGACAATATCGAGGTGCCGGAATACGACCCGGAAGGCGCGCGTGAACTGCTGGCCGAGGCCGGGTATCCGGACGGCTTCCGCCTGACGATCCACGGCCCGAACGACCGCTACATCAACGATGAGCAGATCGCCCAGGCAATCGCGCAGATGCTGACCCGTGTCGGCATTCAGACCGAAGTCGAAACCATGCCGCGGTCGGTCTATTTCGGCCGCGCGACAGGGGACGAGAACGGATCCGAATTCTCCTTGATGCTGGTTGGCTGGGGATCGGGCACCGGTGAAGCCTCGTCGCCGCTGCGCGCGCTGTTGCACACGCGCGACGACGATACGGGCCTTGGCCGGACGAACCGTGGCCGCTATTCAAGCGCCGCGTTCGACGCAACCCTGCAACTGGCGCTGAACACCGTCGATGACGATCTTCGCCAGGAATTGCTGGCGCGGGCCACGGAAATCGCCATGCGTGAAATCGGGCTGATCCCAACGCATTTCCAGGTGAACACCTGGGCCACGCGTGCCGGACTTCGGTACCTCCCGCGGACGGACGAATATACGCGTCCGACCAATGTGGTGATCGAATAAGTGACCTGATGCGGGCGGAGGGTTTCGGCTCTCCGCCCGTCCCTTGCCAAACGACTGCTGAGTCTCCTCGGTTCTCGATGGGGATCACGTTAGGGACAGATCTGCGACCATGACGGTTTTCATAATCCGCCGATTGATGCAGAGCATCCTCGTCATCCTTGTCATGACGGTTCTCGTGTTCGCGGGGGTCTATGCAATCGGCAATCCGGTTGAAATCCTGATCAGCCAGGACGCCACCGAGGCAGAGCGGGCAGCCGCCATCGCCCGGCTCGGACTCGACAGAAGTCTGCCCGAACAATACCTCGCCTTTCTGGGCAATCTTGTCAGGGGCGATCTGGGCACCAGTTTCGTCTTTGGCGAACCGGCCCTGCAACTGGTGTTGCAACGCTTTCCGGCGACGATGGAACTTGCCATCTGCGCGATGATCCTTGCGATTTTCATGGGGGTTCCACTGGGTCTCTATGCCGGCCTGAAGCCCGAAAGCATCGCTGGCCGGACAATCATGACCGGTTCGATCTTCGGGTTCTCGCTGCCCAATTTCTGGCAAGGCTTGATGTTGATCATGCTGTTTGCCGTGATCCTTCAGTGGTTGCCTGCCGGTGGCCGCGGGGAACGCGGCGAATTCCTCGGGATAGAAAGCAGTTTCTTTTCCTGGGATGGGATAAGCCATCTGATCCTGCCGGCGATCAATCTGGCCCTGTTCAAGACAAGCCTCGTCATCCGCCTGACCCGCGCCTCGGTGCGTGAGACGATCAATCTGGACTATGTGAAATTCGCCCGAGCGAAGGGGCTGCGGCCCCGCCGCGTCATTGGCCTGCATGTGCTCAAGAACATCATGATCCCGCTTGTCACCATCATCGGCCTGGAATTCGGCTCGGTCATCGCCTTCGCCGTCGTGACCGAGACGGTGTTCGCCTGGCCCGGTATGGGCAAGCTCATCATTGACAGCATCTTCCAGCTCGACCGACCGGTGATCGTCGCCTATCTAATCGTGATTGTGTGCCTTTTCATCACCATCAACCTCATCGTGGATATCCTCTACGCAATTCTGGACCCGCGCGTCCGGCTTTCGGACCAAAAGGCATGAGCAGCATCGAGATCGACCCCGGCACCGCGTCGGCCCCCGACCAGAAACCGGTCAAGCCGGTGCCCCCTGCGGTGCGTATTGCGCGGGACTTCGTTGAAAGCCCGCTTGCTGTGCTCGGGCTGGTGATCTTGCTATGTATCGTCGCAATAGCGATCCTTGCGACGGTCATCGCGCCCCAGAACCCTTATGATCTGTCTGAAATCCGTCTGGAGGACAGCCGTCAGCCACCCGGTTCCCTTCGGATGACCGATCCGTGGGAAACCGATCTGATCCTCGCCATCGATCCAACGACCGAAGGTCGAACCGAGATCACCTTTCTGGATGAGGCCCCCTTTGATGGCGCGGTGCTGTCCTGGACGCCGGTCAGCGACGAAAATGCCGTGGTGGTTCGCCTTGTCTTCGACCCGGCACTGGACAGTGTTCCGCTAGAGCCGCTGCGGCTGGACGAGTTGCCGCGTGGTGCGGATCTCAATGTCGGCGAGAAGCATAGTTTCCGGTCGTTCTGGACTGTCGAGCCCGCGGATCTTGAGGAATTTACGATCTCCTCCAGCCGTGCCCTGGATCAGCCCTTTGAGTTGGAGCTGGCCGTCCATGGGACCGAAGGCGAGACGATCATGACCTATTGGCTGGGGACGGATGGTCAGGGGCGCGACATGCTGTCGGCGATCATGTATGGCCTGCGGACCAGCCTTGCTGTCGGTGTCGTCTCCTGCTTCTTCGCCATGGTCATCGGCCTGAGCCTCGGCATGATTGCCGCCTTCTTCGGCGGCAAGATCGAAACCGTGATCATGCGCATCGTCGATCTTCAGCTCAGCTTCCCGACGATTCTCGTGGCCCTGATGCTGCTCGCAATCCTCGGCTCCGGTGTCGAGAAGGTCATGCTGGCACTTGTAATCGTGCAATGGGCCTACTTCGCGCGAACTGCCAGATCCGTGGCCCTGGTTGAGCGCAGCAAGGAATATGTGGAGGCCGCTCAGTGCCTTGCCTTGTCCCGCACCCGCGTCATCTTCCGGCATCTGCTGCCGAACTGCCTGCCACCAATCATCGTCGTCGCGACCGTGCAGGTGGCAAATGCGATTGCGCTGGAGGCGACCCTGTCATTCCTTGGGATCGGCCTGCCGGTGACAGAACCAAGCCTTGGCCTGCTGATCTCGAACGGTTTTGAATACATGCTGTCCGGTCGCTACTGGATCAGCGTCTATCCCGGCATCGCGCTGCTGATCACGATCATCGCCATCAACCTTGTGGGGGACCGTTTGCGTGATATCCTGAACCCGAGGCTGAACCGATGAGCCTGCTGAGCATCGACAATCTGAAAACCCATTTCTTCACCAAGGCGGGCGTGGTGAAGTCCGTTGACGGTGTCTCGTTCGAACTCGACCGGGGAGAGATCCTTGGCATTGTAGGAGAGAGCGGTTCGGGAAAATCCGTGACGGGCTTTTCGATCATGGGTCTGGTCGATCAGCCCGGCCGGATCGTGGAAGGGTCCATCCGCTTCGATGGTCAGGATCTGGTGGCATTGCCAGAACCGAAGATGCGCGACCTGCGCGGACGCCGGATCGCGATGATCTTTCAGGATCCGATGATGACGCTCAATCCCGTCCTCAGGGTCGATACCCAGATGATCGAGGCATTGCGTGCCCATGGCAAATGGACCGATGAGGATGCGCGGCAAAGATGTCGGGACGTCTTGGGGCAGGTCGGCATTCCCAGCCCGGATGAGCGTCTGAAAAGCTATCCGCACCAGTTTTCCGGCGGCATGCGTCAGCGTGTGGCCATTGCGATTGCCCTTCTGCATCAGCCGGACCTGATCATCGCGGACGAGCCTACGACGGCGCTTGATGTCACCATCCAGGCGCAGATCCTCTACGAAGTTCAGAAACTCGTGGCCGAACACAACACGGCGATGATCTGGGTCACCCATGACCTTGCGGTGGTGGCTGGCCTCGCGAACCGGGTGGCGGTGATGTATGCGGGGCGGATCGTGGAAATGGGTACCACCGAAGAGGTCGTGAACCGGCCCTTCCATCCCTACACTTCCGGTCTGATCGGCTCTGCCCCGTCCCGCAATGCGCGTGGCACGCGTCTAACCCAGATTCGGGGCATGGCGCCCTTGCCGATGAATCTTCCGGCCGGCTGCGCGTTCCGGCCAAGATGCGACCGCGCCAGCGAAGCCTGTGCAACAGCACCCGATGCCACCACGCCCGAGGGCGATCACCTGGTCCGGTGTCACCATCCCCTTGGCGTCGGACAGGATCGGGGGACGGCGGCATGACCACTCCGATCATTGAACTGGAAGGTGTGTCCAAGCGGTTTGTGAAGAAGCTCGACATTGCCGAGAAATTCGCCCGCCGCCTCGGGGCCAAGGTCGAGGAACACACGGTGCACGCGGTGGACAGCGTGAACCTGTCAATCATGCCCGGGGAAGTGGTGGGTCTGGTCGGGGAAAGCGGCTGCGGGAAAAGCACGCTTGGCCGCTGCGTGGCGGGGGTCCATCAACCCTCTGACGGTGTCATCCGGTATCTCGGACAGGATGTGCGAACTCTGCGCGGCAAGGACTTGCTGGAAAGCCGGTTGAAGGTCCAGATGATCTTTCAGGATCCCATGAGCAGCCTCAATCCGCGCCTGAAAGTGTCCGACATCATTAGCGAGGCCCCCCTTTTCCATGGCCTGATCAAACGTGGTGAGGTCGAGGATTACGTGGCGATGACCATGCAGCGGGTGGGCCTTGATCCGTCCTATCGGCATCGATACCCACACCAGTTTTCCGGCGGCCAGCGCCAGCGTATCGGCATCGCGCGGGCCCTGGCCGTGCAGCCGGACTTCATCGTCTGCGACGAAGCCGTCGCCGCGCTTGACGTGTCGATCCAGGCGCAGGTTCTGAACCTGTTCATGGACTTGCGTGAGGATCTGGGGCTGACATATTTGTTCATCAGCCACGATCTGGGCGTGGTCGAACATCTCAGCGACCGCGTGGTAATCATGTATCTTGGACGGGTCGTCGAAACGGCACCGACGGAAGAGCTGTTCGCGGCACCGAACCATCCCTACACGAAGGCCCTGTTGGCAGAGGCGCCACGCCTCGAAACGGACCGGCGGATCTACGCGCCCATCAAGGGGGAAATCCCGTCCCCGCTGGACCCGCCGAAAGGATGCCATTTCCATCCGCGCTGCCCACATGCCACCGAACGCTGCCGGATCGAGGTGCCCGCGCTGAAGGAAATCTCGCCCGGCCGCACCAGCGCCTGCCACCTGAACGATGGATAAGGCCAGAGCCGGGGCACAATTCTAGTCCACCCACTGCCCCAGTCGAACCGCAGTTGCCCCAGGGGTCAGCCTGCGGCTTGGCATGATCAGTACGCAGCCATCATGCGGCGCGCGGATTTCCTTGTCTCCATCCATGCCGATCAGATCCCCTTTGGAAAGCGTCTCCAGACCCGTGAAGGGCTGTGCGAACTCGAAGCAGTCGGTCTCGACCGTGACCGGCATCTCGACCTTCACCACGCGCTGCTCTGCCGGTAAGGGCAAGAGATTGGGCTCTGCTGTCTCGGGCGCGATCATCCCGTGCAGCAGCAGCCAGCGATATACGCTGTCGATCGCGACCGGCCCCGCCGCCGCTTCCCAGTGTTGGCCGCACTCGATCAGCACAGCGGTTTTGGGGCAGCCGGGGTCACCGAAGCCCCCATAGTCGCGCAGCCGTCGCCCCGCGGCATGGCCGGTATCGGCCACGATAATCTCCGGTGTCCCGAGCTGCCTTGACATGGCGGTGCTTTTTTCCAGCGGCCCGGCCACGATCACCGGGGCCGTCTTGTGCTGCATCGAATGCACGTCGAACAGGATATCCACCGTGTCGATCAGGGGGCGGATCTGTCGGGCGCGATCCAGTTCGCACGACCTGCGATCCCCCTCCAGAGTTTCCGTATCCCAGACCCTGTTCATGTCCTCGTCCAGAAACCGGCTTGCCATCGGATCGTCCCTGTCAAAGGCCTCGTAGGCCGCGACATTGGAAAATCCGAGCGTCAGCGTACCCTTCATTGGCCGGACGCCAGACCGGAACAGATGGTCCAGCGCGATGACCCCGCAGACCTCGTTGCCGTGGACAAGGGCATTGATCAGGACGTGCGGCCCCGCCACGCCGCTGTCAAAGCTGGTGTAGTAGTCCACGCCTGTGTTGCCGGCCCGGTAGGGCGAGATATCGGGGAAGGGCAGCTCGATCGGGTACTTGTTGGGGTCGGTCGCGCTCATGAGGCGGGCCTTGGCACGATCGGCGGTTCGACCCCATCGGGAAGCGGGCAAACATAGGGCGTCTTCTTCAGATGGGCTGCGTGCAGGTCCTTTGCCCTTGCAAGCAGGGCAGGATCCTCGATCACCCGTTTGGCCGTGGCCGCCATGACCTTGGCGGCATAGACCATACCCTTATGCGCAGCCGGAGCCTTTCCTTGCGCAACCGTTTGCCAGGTGTGAAACGGCGTGCCGACCGCGCAGGTTGCCACGCGGGCCTGAACCGTGGGTACGGTCCAGCTGACATCCCCGACATCCGTAGATCCCTCGCCGCCCTCACCTTTGAGGTCCAGCGGCGCCACGAAATCGCAAAGGGCTAGGCTTTCGTCCGGTGCCGGCATGCCAACGCGCCGGAAGGACACCGCGATATCGTCCGCCGTCAGCGTCTGTTGTATATCTCGGGCGAAAGCCGCGTCATCCTCGTCAAAGGCGACAGGGCCGAGACGCTCCATCTCCACCTGCATGGCCTCCTCCAGAGGCCGGTTGCCGATCAGGTTCGATACCCCGGTGAAGACGCGGGATTCGACGCGAGTCTCGGTCATCAGGGCGGCGCCTTCGGCGATCTTCTTGACCCGCTCGATCAGCGACCGAAGCCCGGGCAGGTCCGAGGCGCGGACCAGTTGCCGAACGGTTGCCCGGTGCTGCACCACATTTGGCGCAACCCCGCCTGCGTCGAGATAGGCATAGTGAACGCGCGCATCGTCGGGCATGTGTTCGCGCATGTAATTGATGCCGACATTCATCAGTTCCACGGCGTCCAGCGCGCTGCGGCCCAGTTCGGGTGCGCCTGCGGCATGTGCTGCCTTTCCGTGGAAGGTGAAGTCGATCCGGGTGTTGGCCAGCGAGTTTGCCCTGTTCACGGCGGTAAACGTGGCCGGGTGCCAGGATATCGCCGCATCGACATCGTCGAACAGCCCGTCACGCACCATGAAGGCCTTGGCCGCACCGCCCTCTTCCGCCGGGCATCCATAATAGCGGACCCGTGCCTTGATTCCGTTATCCTCTATCCAGTCCTTAACGGCCGTCGCGGCAAGCAGGGCGGCAGCGCCCAACAGGTTATGTCCACAGCCATGGCCGTTTCCGCCGGCTTCCTGAGGTCGTGGTTCCGCAACACCGGGCTCTTGGCTGAGGTAAGGCAGCGCATCGAACTCGCCGAGTATCGCGATGACCGGTCCTTCTTCACCGGCCTCGCCCGTAACAGCCGTCGGGATTCCAGCAGCGTTTTCGGTTATCCGAAAGCCCTTCTGTGCAAGCATCGCCTTGTGTTCAGCAACGGACCGGTACTCGTTGTATAGGGTTTCCGGCATGTCAAAGACACGATCCGACAGTGTAATCAGGTCTTCCTTGTGCTGATCCACCTTTTCCCAGATAACGTTTGAATTCTGCATCGCTGCTCTCCCACCGACCGATCCGATGAATGAGGCTCCCATGGTCGATGGCAGTTGGCAAGTATCCAGTGCGTCTCGAACTCATCGCTTCAGAGGGACTATCACGCCAGAGAGTTCAGGAACGCGGGCGCTGGCCTCAAGCGAACCTGCGCGGTCAACTTGATCCTCCAAGGCGGTTCCGTCAGTTCAGTCCTCTCCGCCTGCAGTCTGTCGCGGATTTGTTCCTTCGCCTGCAACCTGGGCAACTCGGCAGACCGAGGCGTTATTCTGCGGACTCGCGCGCCCACCACGCCCCGGCGCGCTAAGCGACGGCAAATTGGCCAGTGTTCAGGCCTTCCGACACAGATAGTTCCACCGGCTGGGGCTATCGACGACGCGGCCCTTTCGTTTCAGGACTTGATGCCTTGCGTGGCTTTCAACCTGAATGCCGTGCCGTTCCAGGAGCTTGGTGAATGTCTCCGGGGGGCTGAAATAGCACGAATACACTCCATAAACGAACGGTCTCGACCCAAGGACGGACGCCATCAGTTTGCGCAGGGCTTTCAACAGATGTCCAAAGCCCTGGTGGCGATACACGCCGCGCAGGTAATCCAGCAGGGAGGAACCATAATCCTCTCCGGCGAATTCGTCTCGGTCCGGCACCTCACCGATATAGATCGTCCCGCCCGCGACAGTCACGCGGGCGATCTCCGCGATGGCCTTGCCCACGCTTTCATCATCCGACCCCACGATATGCAGGACCCCATTGCAGACAAGGCAGTCGACCGAGCCATCCGGGACGGGCAGCGCGTCGGCAAGACCTTGTGTCACCGCAATCGAACAGCCCGGATGTTCGCTGTCCAGACGGTGCCGCACCCGGTCGACCTCTTCAGGCGAAGGCAACACACCGGCCAGACGACCACGGGCACCGGATCGGCGCGCCATGATCAGCAATGTCCCGTCACCGCACCCGACATCCAGAAGCGAAGCCTCTTCGCGCATCTTCACCGCCGCGAGGATACGTTCGGAAACGAACTCCGTCAGGTAGCTCCGATGGGCGCGGCCGCTCAACTCACTGACATCGGACGCCGACGCCCATGCGCGATAGGCGTCAACCGGGTTCTTCGCTTTGACAATCGGCACATCCGGTCTCCCGTAGCTCCACTCCAAATATGATCTTGTCACCAAGGATGTCATGCCAACTATGCCAGAAAACCTGCAACCGAAGGCGGCGCGAATCAGCGCTCGTCACCGGCGGGGCAAGATCCGCAACCGGCGCGCGTCTTCCGGGCACCGATCTGGGCAGCAGATCACCCCGTCCCACACCTTCGACCATTTCATCCGCCACGCAAATGGGCGCCCGCAGGTGGCGCAGATCTTGGTCGGCAGATGGGGTTTCTCTTGGGCCATGGCCGCGAGGGCAGGGCGGGCAGGTGTTCAGGCCAGAGGCCCCGTCCGCCACAGCGTCACCTTCAGCCCGCCATGGGCCACCGGGGCCTCAGTCGGCAGCCAGGGCAGCCCGGTCGCCTTTGCCAGCCCGCCATCGCTGCTCACCAGCCCCACGCGCCATCCGCTGAAGCGGTCCATCAAGGTCTTGCCAAGCGCGCCATAGACGGAAAACAGGAGCTTCCGGTTGCCGATCCTCTCGCCATAGGGCGGGTTGACGATGACCAGACCCGGCGGCCCCTCGGGCGGTTCCAGATCGCTGACCGCCTGCCGGGCGAACTGGCAAAAGGCGCCGACGCCTGCCCGGTCCGCGTTCTCGCCTGCGTTCTTCACCGCGCCCGCATCCCGGTCATAGCCGTAGAACCGGGCCTGCGGCGTGGCCACTCTGGCCCCGTCCTTCATCGCGTCGAAGGCCCCCGGATCGAACCCCGCCAGTCCCTCGAAGGCAAAGCCCCGCGATCGGCCGGGATAAAGCCCTGCCGCAATCTCTGCCGCCTCAATCGGAAAGGTCCCCGAGCCGCACATCGGATCGACCACCGGTTCCGACCCGTCAAACCCGCATTGCCGCAGAAACAGCGCCGCCAGATTCTCCCGCATCGGGGCCTTGCCCATGGCGGGCTTGTGCCCACGTTTGTGCAACGCCTCGCCGGTCGTATCGAGGCTGATGGTGCACAGGTCATCGTCAATGCGGACCTTTACCACGATCTCGGCCTTGTCGCTGATCGGGCAACCGAGCGTTTCATTGATGGCGCGCGACACCCGCTGCACGGCGGCCTTGGCATGGTAGATCTTCGACTTGCGGCAGGTGGCCTCCACCTTCACGGGCCGGTCCGCCCGCAGCACCGTCGCCCAATCCACCTTGCGCGCCCGCTTGTCGAGCTGCGCCAGATGCATCGCCCGAAACTCCGCCACCCGCACCAGCACCCGCGCCGGCCCCCGCAGGCACAGGTTCGCGCGCCAGACCTCGGGCCAATCGCCCCGCGTCTCGACCCCGCCCGGCACCGCTTGGACGCCAGAGAACCCCGCCTCGCGCGCTTCCTCTGCCAGAGTGCCCTCAAGTCCCGGCGGGGCCACAAGGAAGATGTCAAACATGTCGCTCATACCGGCGTGCCTAGCCCCTTTCCGGCAAACAGGCGAGGGAAATCCTTGCCCTCCCCCTGTCTGCTTTGCTCTAACGGCCCATGCGCACAGGAGTTTGAAAAATGGTCGACATCGCCACTCGCGTCTATAACCACAAGTGGAAGATCGACCCGATCGTCCGCTCGCTCATCGACACGGATTTCTACAAACTGCTGATGTGCCAGTCGGTCTTCCGCAACAAACCCGACACGCAGGTGACCTTCAGCCTCATCAACCGCACCACGCGCATCCCGCTGGCCAACCTCATCGACGAGGGCGAGCTGCGCGAACAGCTTGACCACATCCGCTCGCTCTCCCTTGCCCGAGGCGAAAGCACCTGGATGCGCGGCAACATGTTCTACGGCAAGCGTCAGATGTTCACGCCCGAATTCATGGACTGGTTCGAGAAACTGCGCCTGCCCGCCTATCACCTCGAAAAACGCGACGGCCAGTACGAGCTGACCTTCGAAGGCAACTGGCCCGAGGTCATGCTGTGGGAAATCCCCGCGCTTGCCGTGCTCATGGAACTGCGCGGCCGCGCCGTCCTGCAACATATGGGCAAGTTCGAGCTGCAGGTGCTCTACGCCCGCGCCATGACTCATCTGTGGCAGAAGGTCGAACGCCTGCGCCACCTGCCCGACCTACGCATCGCCGATTTCGGCACCCGCCGCCGCCATTCCTACCTGTGGCAGGACTGGTGCGTGCAGGCGATGATGGAGGGGCTGGGAGAGAAATTCGTCGGCACCTCCAACTGCCTCATCGCCATGAAGCGCGATATCGAGGCCATCGGCACCAACGCCCACGAACTGCCCATGGTCTACGCCGCGCTGACGGAAACCGACGCCGACCTCGCCCGCGCACCCTATGACGTGCTCGCCGACTGGCATGAGGAGCATTCGGGCAACCTGCGCATCATCCTGCCCGACACCTACGGGACCGAGGGCTTCCTGAAAAACGCCCCCGACTGGCTGGCGGGCTGGACCGGCATCCGCATCGATTCAGGCGACCCCGCGACGGGGGCCGAGATCGCCATCGACTGGTGGAAGTCGCGCGGCGAGGACCCGCGCCAGAAACTCGTCATCTTCTCCGACGGGCTGGACGTGGAAAAGATCGAGGAGCTTCAGGCGCAGTTTGCCGGCCGCGTGCGGGTTTCGTTTGGCTGGGGCACGCTGCTGACCAATGATTTCCGCGGGCTGGTCCCCAATGACGCGCTGGCGCCGTTCTCGCTGGTGTGCAAAGCTGTGGCAGCCAACGGGCGGCCCACGGTGAAGCTCTCGGACAACCCCGAGAAGGCCATGGGGCCAGCAGACGAGATCGCCCGGTATAAACGGGTGTTCGGGGTGGGTGAGCAGGAACGGGTGGAGGTTGTGGTTTGAAAGGGAGCCCTGTCATGCAGGACTCTTAGTATCTGAATAAATTCATTTTTTTTTGGATTCTCGCGGCAGGCGTCTAGCTTGTTCAGCTAGTATTTGGATTTTTTCGTCAGCTTCGAGCTGGCGCTCTCGCTTGCGCGATTTGTCAAACTTGCCATACTCATTGTGCGCTTTTTTCCTAGCCGCAGTAGAACTCACACGTCCACCATCGCGAAGCACAGATCTCCCCAGATCGCCAAGCTGTTTGTCGAGTAGTCTAGCTGCATCAGCCATCACTATGAGCCGTCCAAGCTCCGCTTGGTCTTCAAAAATGTCTAGAAGTATCGTTGTTAGACGATTCAGCTCCCTGATTTCCGCTTCCGCGAGATAGTTCTTGGAAACGGTCACATCTTGTTTGCGTATGTTCTCATTGGGCCAAGTTTGAAGACCCATGTTCGGTTCACCCGAGTTCGCACGATCAGAGATAATCTCTGCTGGTGTATGCGATGTAACAGCGTACACAAGTTTAGCTTGTGTCCTCTGGTAGAAACTACGCGCTTGTTCGCTAGATCCGTCATAGTCTTGGCACATTGCGCAAATGCGCTTCAACTCTCGATAAACGTTGGCTTCATCGGACCTGATGTCGCGTATAATTTCGCGAAGTTCTGCAAGGCGGTCATTGTTCTCAGGCGCCTTAAGGCGTGGGCTATCAACGACAAAGCCTTTTTTGGCATACTGCACTAGTATCCCAGTGGCCCACCGTCGAAACAAGGTTGCTTGAGCAGATGACACCCGGTAACCGACGGAAATCACCATGTCGAGACTATAGAGTGCAGTCGGTCTGCCAGTCTGAGTTTTGTGAACTTTTTGCACACAACTCTCTTCGTCAAGCTCTCCTTCTTCAAGTATGTTGCTGATATGCTTGGTTATAGAAGTACGGTCACGACCGAAAAGTTGACCGATCTGTGCTTGCGACATCCAAAGAGTATCTCCATCGAACTGGATGTCTATCCTGTATCCCGCACTAGTGCTGTAAACCAGAAAGCGGTCTCCAGTGGTTTCGTCTTCTACAAGCTGCACTGGCTGGTCTTCGTTCATCTCTCACTCCGATGGATATGATGAGAACAATATAGAAACATTCGCTCCTGTGGAAGTATGTATTTGCTTGCCTGTAGATTGCGCGCCCGCCCCACGCCCTACTCCCCCGTCTCCCCCCTTAACCGCTTCACCTCTCCCCGTACCTTCTTGGCCTTGAGGCGCCGCTCGACGCTGCCCTTGGTGGGCCGGGTCGGGCGGCGTTTCTTGGGCGCCACCGTTGCCCGCCCAATGAGCTCTGCCAGCCGCTCCCGCGCGATCTCCCGGTTCCTTGCCTGGCTCCGCGTGTCCTGCACGAAGATCACCACCGCGCCGTCCTTGGTCCAGCGTTGACCGGCCAGCCGTTTCAGCCGCCGCTTCACTGGGTCGGGCAGGTTCGGGGACCGCTCCGCCTCGAACCGCAGTTCCACCGCCGTGGACACCTTGTTCACGTTCTGCCCGCCGGGGCCGGAGGCGCGGGTGAACTGTTCCGTCATCTCCCAATCGGCGATGGTGATCTGGTCGGTGATCCTCAGCATGTCGTCTTTCCGTATGCACGGGGGGTGTACAGGGGGTGCACGGGGGGTGTACGCATGGCGCCCCCCCCTGTTTGTTAACAGAAAAGGGCCGCCACGGGGGCGACCCTTTCCGAGAAATTAAGGAGGTGGGGTCGGTTAGACCAAGGCCCACCTGGGATGGATTGCGCAGCTAAGGCTGCCTAGCCGCGTCCCTCCCAGACTGTCCCGACGCACTTCTCCAATATCTCTCTCGACATGGGCACCTCCTTTCTGATTGTGAACTCGTACTAGGAGGGTGCCATAGATTTTGTGTTTGTCAAAAGTTTTTATGCTACCTGTGCGGTCAATTTCGCCGTGAGCACACGGAACGGGACAAGTGCCACCAAAGCAAGCGACAGTTTGACAAGCCAGTCGGCCACGGCCAGCGACACCCAAAGCGGCGCTTGCGGCCCGGCGCCCAGAAGCGGCAGAACCTCCCCTGCCCAGGACACGTCATTGCCCGGCTCGATAAAGGTTAACGCCCCCGAGAAAGCGATAGAGAAAAATAACGCTGTATCCACAGACGATCCGATCAGCGTAGACGCTAAAGGCGCCCGCCACCACACGCCCTCGCGCAGGCGATTAAACACAGCAACATCAAGCAGTTGCGCGGTCAGGAAGGCAAGACCGGAGCCAATGGCGATGCGCAGGGTCACGAGCGGGCCGAATTCCCCCATGATCTGCGTGCCGATGAGAGAGCAGATAACCCCGACCACAAAGCCGGAAACCACAACTTTCCGAGCGGCATCAACACCATAGACGCGATTCATGACGTCGGTGACAAGGAACGCGACAGGGTAGGTGAAGGCCCCCCAGGTCAGCCATTGGCCGAAGAGAAACTGGACGAGGATGTTCGAGGCGACGACAACGGCCGCCATGGCAAGAATGCCGGGCAGATAAGAGCGGGTCATGTATATGGTCCGTTTTGACAAGGTAGCGGAGACTTGGCCCTGACGGGCAGGGACGGCGCGCTTTAGCGCAGGCGGGGGCCGGATGGCAAGCCCCGCGCCATGGAAGAATTTTCAGGAAAATTCTTCTGGTGCTGCAAAAATCTTCCCGAAGATTTTTCTTAGCCCATGACCTCGGCCACCGCCTTCGCCACCAGCGGAATCGTCTCGGGCGTCAGGCCCGCCACGTTCATGCGGCTGTCGAAGACGAGGTAGATGCCGTGCTCTGCGCGCAGTTGCTCCACCTGCTCCAGGCTTGCGCCAAGCAGCGAGAACATGCCGCGATGTGCGGCAAGAAACGCGAAACGGTCGGACCCGGTGATGCGTTGCAACTCGGCGGCCAGAGCCTCTCGATTGGCCTGCATGCCCTCGCGCATCTCGCGCAATTCGCTCCGCCAGACATCTGTCAAGCCGGGATCGCCCAGAATGGTCTGCACCGCCCGCGCGCCATGATCCGGCGGGAAAGCGAAGTTCTGACGGTTGAGCCAGGCCAGCATTCCGCCGGTCGCTGCTGCGGCCTTATCATCCCCACAGAGCGCCATGGCGATGCCCACACGGTCGCGGTAGAGGCCGAAATTCTTGGAACAGGAGGCCGCAATCAGCATCTCGGGAACCATTGCCGCCAGCAGGCGCATCCCGGCGGCGTCTTCCTCGATGCCCTGACCGAAGCCCAGATAGGCCATGTCAACGAAGGGGATCGCCCCCGTGGACAGGCACAGCCCGCCAAGCGCGCGCCAGTCGTCGAGCGTCAGGTCCACGCCGGTGGGGTTGTGACAGCAGCCATGCACGAGGATCAGGTCGCCCTTTTTCACGCCCGCCAGATCCTGCATCATGCCCGCACGGTCCAGCCCGCCGCTTTCGGCGTCGTAATAGCGGTACTCGCGCATGGCGAGGCCAAGGTAGCTGATGATCGCCGGGTGGTTGGGCCAGGTCGGTGCGCTGATCCAGACGGTGGCGTCAGGCGTCAGGCGCTTGACCATCTCCAGCACTTGACGCACGGCGCCGGTGCCGCCCGGCGTGCCCGCCGCAGCGAGGCGCGTATGCGGTACCGCGTCGACAAAGAGCAGCCCCTTCATCGCGGCCAGATAGCCCGCGTCGCCCGCCAGCGCGACATATCCTTTGCTGTCCTGTGTTTGCCAGACCAGCTCTTCCGCCGCTTTCACGGCCTTCATGACCGGGGTCTTGCCCTCGGGTGTCTTGTAGACGCCGACGCCCAGATCGACCTTCCCATCCCGCGTGTCCTCGCGGAACATCTGCATCAGCTGGATGATCTTGTCGGGCTGCGGGGCGGTCAGGGTCTCGAACATCGTGCCTCTCCTCAGGCGGGAAACTGTGACGGATCGCGGTCGCGGGTCAGGATGCGGGTGTGATCCTCGGTGCGGACGGGCCGGAAGCCGACACGCTTGTAGAGGTCGAGCGCGCGGGGATGGTCCAGCGTGCAGGTATTGACGGTCATCTTGCCAACGCCCTTACGCGACCAGCCGGTCGCGATGGCCGTGCGCAACAGCGCGCCGCCGATACCGCCGCCGATGGCCGCGGGCACAAGCCCGAAATAGGCGAGGTCGCACACACCTTCTTCGCGCCAGTCGAGCTGGAAGAACCCGTTGGGCCAGCCATGGCGGTAGGCGACGTAGAGCGTCACATCGGGGTGTTGGACGAAAGCCTTCACGGCCTCCGGCCGCTCGTTAAACTTGTCGACCCACTCATACATCCGCCCCACGGCATCGTAGAGCGACAGGAAGAACCAGACCGGGGGTTGTTCGCAGCGCTCCAGCCGGACGTCATCCGGCAACGCAGGGGCCGGGGCAGGGGCCTCGGTCATCTCCAGATAGGTGATCGTGTAGGCGACTTCGGTGCCTGCGGGGGTGATGGTCATCCCACCTCGACCTTGAGCTGATCGAACTGGCCCCATTCGGACCAGGAGCCATCGTAAAGCGCCCAGTCCTTGTGGCCGAGCAGTTCCAGCCCGAGCGACAGGATCGCCGCCGTTACGCCTGAGCCGCAGGTGGTGATGATGCGCTTGTTCAGGTCCACACCGCCCGCCTCGAACGCCGCGCGCAGTTCGTCGCCGCGTTTCATGGTGCCATCTTCGTTCAGCAGCGTCGCATAATGCACGTTTTTCGAGCCTGGAATGCGGCCCGACCGCAGACCCTCGCGCGGTTCCGCTTCTTCACCGCGGAAACGACCGGCGCTGCGGGCATCCACGATCTGCCAGTCGCCGAGCTTGGCGGCGGCGGCCACCTGCGTGACGTCCTTGACCAGATGCGCCTGACGCTGCGCGGTCATGTGCCGGTCGCGCACGATCGGGGGCATGTCCTCGATCTCGCGCCCCTCGGCCTGCCATTTGCGGATGCCGCCATCCAGCACGGCGATATCGGTCTTGCCCATCAGCCGGAACAGCCACCAGACCCGCGCGGCGGAGAACAGCCCGTTGCCGTCATAGACCACAACCTGATGGCCATCGCCCACGCCCATGGCGCGCATGCGGCTCATGAACTTTTCCGGCGGCGGCGCCATGTGGGGCAGGTCGCTGACGGAATCGCTGATATCGTCGATATCGAAGAACCGCGCGCCGGGGATGTGGGCGGCGTCATATTCGGCCTTCGCGTCGCGCCCCATGTCGGGCAGGTAGTAGGACGCATCAATGATCCGCAAATCCGGATCTTTCATATGATCGGCAAGCCACTGGGTGGATACGAGCATCTTGGGGTCATCGGCGGACATGCGGGTCTCCGTCAGGCACGGGGTTTTGATAGCCCTACGCGGGCCGGGGCCTGCTTTCAAGAGGGCGGGTTGTCAGCCCCGGTCCCGCAACAGGCGGGCTTTCTGCTTTTGCCAGTCACGTTTGGCTTCGGTGGCACGCTTGTCCTGGGTCTTCTTGCCCTTGGCGATGCCGATCTTCAGCTTCACGATGCCCTTGTGGTTGAAATAGATCACCAGCGGCACCAGCGTCATGCCCTGCCGCTGCGTCGCATTCCACAGCTTGGACAGTTCTTTCTTGCTGACCAACAGCTTGCGGCGGCGCCGTTCTTCGTGGCCCCAGGTCTTGGCCTGCGCATAGGGGGCGATGTAGCTGTTGACCAGCCACAGCTCGCCCTCATCCACGGCGGCATAGCTTTCGGCGATGTTCGACCCGCCCTCGCGCAGCGATTTCACCTCGGACCCCTGCAGCACGATCCCACATTCTATGTCATCCTCGATGGCATAGTCGTAGCGCGCCCGCCGGTTCTCGGCGATCACCTTGTAGTTGGGGTCTGTCTTCGGTTTCTTGGCCATGATCCGCCCGATGTAGTGTGGCTTGCCCGCGCTGTCTACCGGTCCTGCAGTGGCGGCTGCGCACAAGGCAGAGTTGTGCTATGCTGAACCCGGTTTCAGACAGGTATTGTCCGGGGAGGATTTCAATGCGCCGCATCATCCTGATTGCTTTGTTCATTCTTGTTCCATCCAGCCTGTTCGCGCAGCAGCGTGGGCATCTGGTGGAATATCTTGGGGCCTCCGGACAGGGGCGATCCACAATGGTCATGATCCTGTCCCAGAACATGTTTGCCCTCAATCCCGGTCACGATGGCGCACTCGTGGCCGATCTGAATTTCGGCACCATCCGGGTCTGGGACGCGCGCGGCGGACGCTTTGTCGATCTGCAGGCCGCCATGCAGATGGCCAATGCCGCCGGGGCAATGGGTGCCACCGGGGACACAAGCGCGCTGGATGAGGCCCGCGCAACGGTGGCCGAGCTGATCCCCGACATGCTGGATGGTGTGGACCCGAACCAGCGGGAGGCCGTACAGGCCGCGCTGGAAGGTGCCATTGGCCTGACGGGAACCCCAAGCCCGACCGGCCAGACGCTGAGCGGCGGTCAGCAGCAGCGGGTTGCCATATCGCGTAGCGTGATGATGGATGCCGAGCTCATGCTACTCGACGAACCGACCTCGGCCTATCAAGGCTTCGATACGGAACTTGCCCGGCTGATCGCACAGGACGGGCAGGTATTGCGCGACTATGTGCTCGCACCGCAAGAGGCGCTGCCGGGCGTGGAGGAGGTGCTGGAGATCCTGCGTCGGCTCCAGACCCTGCATGTCGAGATCACCGGCGACCCGATCCCGCCAGAGGCCATTCTGCCTGATCTCATCACGCTGGAACCGCACGGATTTCCGGTCAGGATCGAGGATCACCTACAGCAGGAACGGTGGGATCTCGCCCGTCTGGAACTGGTGACCTACCGCTTTGATCGCAACGGCATGCCCGTGGTGGAGGAATGATCACGCGCCCGGCGGTACGTCGATGGAGGCTTTCCACGGTTTGATGTCCAGAAGCGGTGTGTTGTCGTAGCAATCCATCGCGTCGATGGTCAGCAGGCCGGTGGCGCGGTCGATCCCCTGCAGGACCACCACCGCCATCGCAATCGGGTTGGGTCGCGCCGGGGATCGCAGGGCGAAGGTGCCGCGCGTGCCATCGGTATGGTGCGGGTTCTGCACCGCGATGTTCCGCGCCGCCTTGTCCATCCAGTAGAGCAGTACGACGGGTGTGCCTTCCTTCAGCCCCTCAAGGCAGGGGATATAGGCGGGGGCGAGTTCAATCGTCGCCCCCTGCCCGGTTTCGCGTGCCTGGATCAGGTTCTTGGGCCCGTGCCCCTTGAACCACGGCGTGCGGATCCGCCCGATGAAGGCAACCCCCGCCTCGGTCCGGTCAGCCGGATCAAAGGGCAGCGTCACCTCACCGTCGCGGATTCCGCTCATATCAGTCGATCAGGCCGGCGTGCGTCATGGCGGCCCGGATCTCGGCCTTGGTGGCGTCGGTCACCGGCACCAGCGGCAGGCGCACCTCGTCCGAGCAGAGGCCCAGAACCGACATCGCGTATTTCGCACCACACAGCCCCGGTTCGAGGAAGATCGCGCGATGCAGCGGCATCAGCTTGTCGGCGATCTGAAGTGCCTTGGCATAGTCACCCGCCAGCGTCGCGTTCTGCATGTCCGCGCAGAGGCGCGGGGCGACGTTCGCGGTCACCGAAATACAGCCCACACCGCCTTGCGCGTTAAAGCCATGGGCGGTCGCGTCCTCTCCCGAGAGCTGGCAGAAGTCATGCCCGCAGGCGATCCGGGTCCAGCTGACGCGCGCCAGATCGCCGGTTGCATCCTTCACACCCACGATGGAGGGCAGCTTGGCCAGTTCGCCCATGGTGGCGGGGGTCATATCGACCACGGAGCGGCCGGGAATGTTGTAGATCACGATCGGCAGATCGCAGGCCTCAGTCAGCGCCGTGTAATGGGCGATCATTCCGGCCTGCGTCGGCTTGTTGTAATAGGGCGTCACCACAAGACCCGCATCCGCACCCACGGCCTTGGCGTGCTGCAGGAAGCGGATCGCCTCGACCGTGTTGTTGGACCCGGCCCCGGCGATGACCGGCACCCGGCCTGCGGCGGCTTCCACCACGGCCTCGATCACCTGTTCATGTTCCTCATGGGTCAGGGTCGGGCTTTCACCCGTCGTGCCCACGGGCACCAGACCGCTGCTGCCTTCGGCGATGTGCCACTCGACAAGTTTCTTCAGCGTGTCAAAATCCACCGCGCCGTCCTTGAACGGCGTGACCAATGCGGGCATCGAGCCTTTGAACATCACACGCTTCCTTTCATGTCTGGTATCGCCGGGATCGGCGGAGGATCGCGCCCCGACGGGTCGCCGTCCGCCTATTGCCAAGTAAGTGAGTTGCAAGCAAGGGCTGAGGCCTTATCCTTTAAGGATAGTTACAAACCGGTGGCATGATGCGACGAATTCTTTTCAGCCTTTTCCTGACCTGCCTGCCTGTCCCGGCGCTGGCGACCCCCGAAGCGCTGGCCGAGGCTATCGAAGCCCTAGGCGACCGCGACTATCCGTCGGCTGCCGAGGCACAGGCCCGCGTGACCGATTCCGCAGCCGCCGATGTGGTGACATGGATCAGGCTGCGACAGGGCGAGGGGGAGCTGAGCGAGTATTTCGACTTCCTCGCACAAAATCCCGACTGGCCCGGCCTGCCCTACCTGATCCGGCAGGGCGAGCGGAATATCGAGGAAACCACGCCTGCCGCGACGGTTATCGCCTATTTCGAGGATCAGACGCCGCAAACCGGGTGGGGCTCGCTGCGCCTTGCTGCCGCCCTGTGGGAGCTAGACCGCCGCGAAGACGCCATGGCCGAAGCGATCCGCGCCTGGACCACGATGTCTCTTTCCGAGGCGGAACATGACCAGTTCATGATCGACTGGCCGCGCACCCTGCGCACCCACCATGAATCGCGGCTGGATCACCTGCTGTGGGAAAACGAGGCCACGCAGGCCCGGCGCATGTACCCGCTGGTCAGCGATGGATGGGAGCGGCTGGCAGAGGCACGCCTGCTGCTGCGCGCCCGCCGCCCCGGCGTGGATGCGGCGATCGAGGCCGTGCCCGCCGCGCTGCGTGGCGATCCCGGTCTGGCTTATGAACGCTTCGTCTGGCGGATGCGAGAAGGGCTGACCAGCAGTGCGACCAGCCTGATTCGCGAGACCTCCAGCTCCGCCACCGCGCTTGGCCGTCCATCAGAATGGGCCAACCGCCGCCGCGCTCTGGCCCGCGACCTGATGCGCGACGGGGATTTCCAGACTGCCTATAACGTGGCTGCCAATCACCATATCGACCCCGCGACCGATTACGTGAATTACTCGGACCTGGAATGGATTTCCGGCTACACCGCTTTGCGGATGGGCGATGCGGCGACTGCGGCGGAACATTTCTCGCACTTCACCGAGGCTGTGGAATCCCCGATCTCCATGGGTCGCGCCGGCTACTGGCTCGGCCGCGCGCAAGAGGCGCTTGGCAATGAGGAGGCCGCAGCGCAAGCTTATGCGCTCGGGGCACGCTTCCAGTCGAGCTTCTACGGGCAACTGGCAGCAGAGCGTGGCGGGCTGCCCACGGATCCGGCCTTTCTGGGGCAGGAGGATTTCGGCGACTGGCGGCAGGCCGACTTTGTTCGGACAAGCGTCTTCCGCGCTGCGGTGCGGCTGCTTGAGGCTGGCGAGATTGCCCTTGCCGAACGCTTTTGGACACATCTGACCGAAAGCCTGTCCCGACAGGAAGCCGGACAACTGGCCTCGATGCTGCTGGACCTGAATGAACCGCATATCGCCCTGATGATCGCCAAGCGCGCCGCCACCATGGGCCACGAAATCATGCGCGCCTATTATCCGCTGTCATCGGACCTGCTGGCCTACGACCTGCCGGTGTCGGACCGGCTGGTGCATTCCATCGCCCGGCGCGAGAGCGAGTTCGACCCGACGGTTGTCAGCCACGCGGGCGCGCTTGGGCTGATGCAGGTGATGCCCCGCACCGGACGCGAAATGGCGCGCCGACTTGGCGTCGCCTTCAGCGAGAGCCGGATGCACGAGGACCCGGCCTTCAACGCCACGCTCGGCGCGGCCTATCTCGACTACCTGATCGAGGAGTTTGGCCCCAACCCGGTGCTGATCGCCGCCGCCTACAATGCGGGCCCGAGCCGGGCGGAACGCTGGATGGAAGCGTTCGGAGACCCGCGCGACCCGGATGTAGACGTGGTCGACTGGATCGAGTCGATCCCCTTCCGCGAGACCCGGAACTACGTGATGCGGGTGACGGAAAGCATGCGGATCTATGACGCTCTGCTGACCGGGCGTTTGCCGGACCAGACGCTGACCGGGCTCTTGCGGCAACGCTAGCACCGGGACGGTGGTTTCGCCGTGCCTTCGGGGCGCGATCCAGGCGGTACCGATCCGCCACCCCAAATGCTTCTCTCAGGCGCAGTCCGTTGAAGGGGGCTCTGCCCCCGTCGCTTCGCGACTCCCCCGAGGTATTTGTCACCAAGATGAAAGGATCAGCTTTCGTCGGCTTCAAGGGCCCGCGCCCGCCACAGCGTGAACAGCCCCGCGGCCACAACGATTGCCGCACCGATCACCACGTTGAGCTCCATGTTTTCATTGAAAACAACGAGCCCGAGTGTGGATGCGAATACAAGCTGCAGATAGGCGAAAGGTTGAACCGCGCTGGCCTCGGCCAGTTCATAGGTCTTGATCAGGGTGAAATGCCCTGCCGCCCCGGTCAGGCAGAGAACCCCCATCCAGATCCAGTCGCGCCCTGTCATCGGCTCCCAGAACCAGATGCCGACCGCTGTCATGGCCACTGCCCCCACGGTTCCGGTCCAGAAAAAGCTGGTGGCCGCCATATCCCTGCGCGCGGCATAGCGCGTCAGCAGACCGTAGAGTGCGAACATCAGCGCCGAAACGAGGGGCACGATGGCCAGAGGATCGAAGACGCCGAAGCCAGGCTCCAGGATGATCACAACTCCGACGAAACCGATGCCGATCGCCGTCCAGCGCCGCCAGCCCACCTGTTCGCCCAGAACCGGGCCAGAGAGTGCCGCGACCAGCAGCGGATAGCAGGCGAACACGGCATGGCTTTCGACCAGCCCAAGCAGGGTGAAGCCCAGGATCGCCACGCAGATTTCCGCGACCAGTAGAACCGCGCGAAACCCCTGCAACCACGGTTGGCTTGTCGCCGCCGCCGCGCGCAGCCCGCCCGCCTTGCGCGACGCCACGACCATCACGAAACTGGCAAAGAACCAATAGCGGATCATCACCACCATCAGAACGTTGTATTCCCCGGCCAGGTGGCGCGAGATCCCGTCTTGCATGGCAAAGATGAAGGTCGTCAGCACCATCAGCCAGATGCCGGCCCGCGTGTTCTGCTCGCTCATCTCTTGCGCCCCGTACTCATATGCCTCTTTCGGCCATAGCCGGGCACCCGCGTTACGTCGAACCCGGCAGCGACAAGCGCGCGTCGCACATCGCCCGCCGCCGTGTAGGTGGCGAAGCTGCCGCCGGGGGCCGTGTGGCGGGCGACCTCGGCCATCAGATCAGCCCCCCACAGTTCCGGGTTCTTGGCAGGCGAAAACCCGTCGAGGAACCACGCATCCGCCTGATCCTTCCATGCGGGCAGGGTCTTACGGGCATCGCCTGTGATCAGGTGCATTTCGATATCATCGCGGATCAGGGGCTTCTGCGGGTCCGCCAGCATTTCAGCCGTGTCCCCTGCCAAGTTTGCGGCGTCAGGGAACGCCGACAGGGCGCGCAGCGCGTCTTCGGGTGGCATCGGGAAGGCCTCGAAACTGGTAAAGCGCAGACGGCCCGGCGTTCCGCTGGCCATCCAGGCCAGCCGCGCTGCAATCAGGTTCAACCCGGTTCCGAACCCAAGCTCGGCGATATGGAAGCCAGGCCGGAATCGCGCGGGCAGGTCATTGCCGTCAAGAAACACGTGGCGGGTCTCGGCCAGCCCATTGTCCAGCGAGTAATAGGGATCGTCGAACCGTTCCGACACGGGCACGCCATTGTCCCGCCAGAGTGTCCGGTCTGTCTGGGCTTTGTCCATGGGCTGACCTATGAAGGGTTCCGTCCGGTTCGGCAAGCAGGAGCGATCATGGTGGATGTGACGGTCAGAGGGGCGGGAATTTTCGGCCTGTCTGTGGCCTGGGCCTGCGTGTCGCGGGGGGCGTCTGTAAGGGTGATCGACCCCAATGGCGTGGCGGCCGGGGCGTCGGGCGGGCTCGTTGGCGCGCTTGCCCCTCATACGCCGGAACGTTGGAACGACAAGAAGGAGTTGCAGTTCCAGAGCCTCGATATGGCAGAGGCGATGTGGGCCGAGGTGGCGGACGTGGGCGGCGAGGACCCGGGCTACGCGCGCACCGGCCGCATCCAGCCGGTCGGTGTGCTGGAGATCGCCACCGAACGCGCTCGCAATGCCGAGGAGCTGTGGCGCGGGAAATACAGCTGGCAGATCCGCGATGTCCGCGATTTCGGCTCCTTCGCACCTGTCACAACCTCGGGTCTCGTGATCCACGACACGCTGACCGGCCGGGCGCATCCCAGAAAGGCGACATCGGCACTTGCCGCAGCCCTTCGCGCACGGGGCGTCGAGATCACCACGGATGCGCCCGAACAAGGCAAGATCGTCCACGCCACCGGGGCCGCCGGGCTTGTTGCCCTGTCAAAAGAGCTTGGCAAATCTGTGGGGACCCCCATCAAGGGCCAATCCGCGATCTTCGACTATGACGCCCGCGACTGCCCGCAGATCTATGTCGACGGTCTGCATGTCATCCCCCATGCGGATGGTACCACCGCCATTGGCTCGACCACCGAACGCGAGTTCACCGACCCCACACGCTGCGATGGCGGGCTTGACGATATCCTGGGCCGGATCATTCGCCTCGTTCCCGCGCTGCGCGAACGCCCGGTGCTGGAAAGATGGGCAGGCCTGCGCCCCCGCGCCCGGTCCCGTGCGCCGATGCTGGGGGCCTGGCCCGGTCGCCCCGGACAGTTCATCGCCAATGGCGGCTTCAAGATCGGCTTCGGCATGGCCCCGATTGTCGGGCAGCTCATGGCCGATCTCATCCTCGACGGAGAGGACAATATCCCCGAAAGCTTCCGGGTCGAGGCCTCCATCCCCGGAACATAGCCCTTCTTCTTTGCCCAAATACTCCCGCCGGAGGCATCCCGCCCCCGCAACCGGACCATCGGCCAGATATACTCACACAACCCTCGCCACACTTCCGTGGCAACGCGGACCGACGAGGCCTCCGGCGCAAGCCGGGGGTTGAGGAGGGCCGCTCCCGGGTCGATGCCGAAGGCAGCGAAACCACACAAGTCAGCCGCGCATGATCTCCTTACGCAGCTCTCCCATCAGCTCGGAAAGGGCTGCTTCATAGCGCTCATTTACCAGTCGCCCGTCCTCATCGAACTGGGTCGAGCAATTGCCGACCAGAACCTCCGGCCCCGAAATCAGCTTTGGGCGAAATGGCAAAAGGCACAGGCGCAATGTCCATTGAGTCCGTTCCCCGCCAGCCCGGCCGCCCGTTGCCGCCATGATCGCAACCGGCTTATCCCGCCAGGGGCTGCCCTTGGTGCGGCTGACCCAGTCGAGCGCGTTCTTCAGAACCCCGGAAAGGCCCTTGTTGTATTCCGGGCCCGAGATCACCACGGCCTCCGCCGCTGAAATCTGATCCGCCAGTGCCTGCACCGATGCGGGGATACCGCGCGCCTCTTCAAGATCCCCGTCATAGAGCGGCAGGTGCAGATCGGCCTCCACGAACTCCGCCGGATCATAGATCCGCGCCGCTTCTCGCAGCAGTTTGCGGTTGTAGGACCCCGCCCGAAGCGATCCGCAGATCCCCAGTAGCTTGCCCGATGCCATGCTCAATACTCCACCTGACCGATTATCATCCCGTGAAAGCTATCTCACACACGGGCAAAGACCAGCCACAGGAACGCACAGGTACCTTGCGCGACGTCATTCGGCCTCGGGCAACATCCGCACTTCTCGCTGCGGGAAGGGGATCGAGATACCGTGTTCATGAAATGTGTCCCACAAAGCCAGAAACACATTTCCCCGAATGTTGGTCAGCCCGCCGGTCGGGTCCTCGATCCAGAAGCGCAGGACGTAATCCACCGAGGAATCCCCGAAGCCCACGATATGGCAAACCGGTGCCTTGTGGCTCAGCACCCGGTCCACGCTTCTGGCCGCATCAATCGCCAGCTGCCGCACCTTGTGCGGGTCGTCGGTGTAGGAGGTGCCGAAATGGATATCGAGCCGCACATAGGCATCGGAATGGGACCAGTTCACGACCTGGTTGGTGATCAGGTCCTCGTTCGGGATAAGGTATTCCTTGCCGTCCCGCGTGACCACGCTGGCATAACGGGCGCCGAGCGTGTTGATCCAGCCAAACGTGTCGCCCAGGCTGATCACGTCGCCGGGTTTGATCGACTTGTCGAGCAGGATGATGATGCCGGAGACGAGGTTCGACACGACCTTCTGCAGGCCGAAGCCCAGGCCCACACCAATGGCCCCCGACAGGAAGGCCAGTCCGGTCAGGTCCACCCCTACGGCGTTCAGCCCGACAAACAGAGCCGCGCCGTAAAGCACGACTTGCACCGCCTTGATCACCAGCACCCGCATCGAGGGCGAGATGTCCTCGTTCTTCTGAATGCGCGTCGCGGTGGTCTTGGACAGGAACCGCGCACCGATCAGCAGGGCCGACACCAGGACGAAGCCCTGCACCACCAGCAACAGTGACAGGCGCATCCCTTCGCCCAGGTCGAAGCCGACGCTGTCCAGCAGCGTCGCCGCCTCATCTGTCAGGCTGGTGATTGACAGCGTCACATAGATCCACGCCCCGTAGCGCAGGATCGTGCGCATGATGGGCGAATGGACGAAGCGGGTGACGAAGGTCACGATCAGCCAGGCGGTGGCCAGCCGGGCGATGATACCGAGCATATAGGACCGGCTTGGCCAAGTGACCTCTCGCATGATCCAGACGGTCAGCCAGATCAGCAGGACAAAGAAGATCCCCATGATCCGCTTGTTGATGAAGGCAAGGATCCGCATCCGCCACATCGGCCAGCCCTGCCGTGCTGCCATCCAGGCCCGTATGCGCGGCCCAAAGACCTTTCGCAGCAGCCACGCCGCCAGCAGCAGACCCGCCGCAATCGCGAGTTGATAAGCGTTCCACGGCCGCAGCAGGCTTTCCAGAAACGCCTGTGCCTGCCCGAACAGGCTCAGGCCGATATCGGCCAGGTTTTCAGAGGCGTCCACCGGAGTCTCCGTTGCGGCTTCCGGCGTGGCCGGTGGGGCGGTTTCCTCTGGCTCCATGCCTGTCCTTTCCTGTTGTGGAAATCATGAGGCTTATCGGCCATCCGGGCAAGCGGAACCCTTGGCAATCGGTCATCCGGAGTGTATCTGCCATGGGCGATGACACGGATTTTCGACATGGACGACCGGACGCGCCTGCCCTGGCGGTTTCACGGTCTTTGCGCCTCGGGGCGGGTCAGCGGCCTAGCCGGGCTGTGATCCCTTCCCCCTGAGACACAGTCCATACCCGCAAGAGAGATACCCCAATGACCGGCAAGACGCTCTACGACAAGATCTGGGATGCCCATCTGGCCCATGAGGCCGAGGATGGCACCTGCCTGCTCTATATTGACCGCCACCTCGTGCATGAAGTGACCAGCCCACAGGCCTTCGAGGGCCTGCGCATGGCGGGCCGCAAGGTGCACGCGCCCGACAAGACCATCGCTGTTCCGGACCATAACGTGCCGACCACGCCGGGCCGCGACAACCCCGATCAGATGCCGGAAGACAGCCGCATCCAGGTGGCCGCGCTGGACAGCAACGCCAAGGAGTTCGGCATTCACTACTACCCTGTGACCGATATCCGTCAGGGCATCGTGCATATCGTCGGCCCCGAACAGGGCTGGACCCTGCCGGGCATGACCGTGGTTTGCGGCGACAGCCACACCGCCACTCACGGCGCATTCGGCGCGCTGGCGCACGGGATCGGCACGTCGGAGGTGGAACATGTTCTGGCCACGCAGACGCTGATCCAGAAGAAATCCAAGAACATGAAGGTTGAAATCACCGGCAAGCTTCAGCCGGGCGTGACCGCCAAGGACATCACCCTTGCCGTGATCGGCGCGACCGGCACTGCCGGCGGCACAGGCTACGTGATCGAGTATTGTGGCGAGGCGATCCGCGACCTGTCCATGGAAGGCCGCATGACCGTCTGCAACATGGCGATCGAGGGCGGCGCACGCGCGGGCCTGATCGCACCGGACGAAAAGACCTATGAATATGTGAACGGTCGCCCCCACGCTCCGAAAGGGGCCCAGTGGGAAGCCGCGCTTGCGTGGTGGAAGACGCTCTATTCCGATGACGACGCTCACTGGGACAAGGTCATCACGTTGAAGGGCGAGGATATCGCCCCCGTCGTCACCTGGGGCACCAGCCCCGAGGATGTGCTGCCCATCACGGCAACCGTGCCGAACCCCGAGGACTTCAAGGGCGGCAAGGTCGACGCCGCGGCGCGCTCGCTGGAATATATGGGGCTGAAGCCCGGCACCCCGCTGTCCGAGATCGAGATCGACACCGTCTTCATCGGGTCCTGCACCAATGGCCGGATCGAAGATCTGCGCGCCGCCGCCGCGATCCTGAAGGGCAAGAAGATCAAGGACGGTATCCGCGCCATGGTCGTACCCGGCTCTGGCCTTGTGCGGGCACAGGCCGAGGAAGAAGGGCTTGCCGACATCTTCAAGGAGGCCGGTTTCGAGTGGCGTCTCGCGGGATGTTCCATGTGCCTGGCCATGAACCCCGACCAGTTGGCGCCGGGCGAACGCTGCGCGGCGACCTCGAACCGCAACTTCGAGGGCCGTCAGGGCCGCGGTGGCCGCACCCACCTGATGAGCCCCGGCATGGCCGCCGCCGCCGCCATCACCGGCAAGCTGACGGATGTGCGCGACCTCATGTAAATCCGCATTTGCAGAACTGTTTGGAATGCCCGGCATAAAAATGCCGGGTTTTCCTGTTTTATGGCAATCGTCAATTCGGACGCTGTGCCATTAACAATGCAAATCGGTCAAAACATGAAAAAGGTCGAGTTCTGGTTTTCCATCGGTAGTCCCTACACCTACCTGTCGGTCATGCGCCTGCCCCGGATCGTTGCCAAGACCGGGGTTCAGGTCGATTGGCGTCCCTTCTCTGCCCGCCAGATCATGAAGGAACATGGCTATCACCCCTATACGGACAAGCCTGTTCGCACTGCCTATATGTGGACGGATATTGGACGGCAGGCCAAGAAATTCGGACTTACCCCAAGCCTGCCCGCCCCGTTCCCAATGCTCGGATACGAGATCGCCAATCGGATTGCAGTCGTAGCCGCGCAGGAAGGCTGGGTCGCTGACTACGTGGTCAGGACCTATGGGCACTGGTTTCATGACGGGCACCCGGCAGGTCAGGAACCGAATCTCAGCAAGACGCTGACCGAACTGGGGCAAGACCCGGACCGCGTGATCGCGAGGGCTGAAGGCGCTGTGATCGGTCAGGCCTTCGAGGCCGCAACGGCAGAAGCACGGGAACGGGGCGTGTTCGACACGCCCAGTTTCGTGGTCGAAGGCGAAGTCTATGTTGGCGACGACCGCATGCCAGATGCCCTGCGCCACGCCATCCCGGATCCAAGGGCGCGGGTGATGAAGAAACCACCCGCCCCGGCACAGGCCCCGGCTGCCCGCAGATCGGCCTGATCAGAAGAACACCCGTTCGATGGTCCACCAGGCCCCGATCAGGCTGATGATGACGGACCCCACAACCGAAACCGCGCGGTACATTACCTGGGTCTGGCGCACTGGTTGTTCATCCTCTGGCAGCGGTGCGAACCCGGCAAGCCGCACCGCGATCAGGATCAACGCGAGCGCCACGAAGATCACCGCAAGCTGTCCGAATTCGACCCCGATATTGAACCCGACAAGCGCCGCCGCAAAGTGGCTGGCAGTAATCCCGAAGTCTCCAAGCACGCTGGCAAAGCCAAGCCCGTGCAGCAGCCCGAACACGAAGACCAGGGCGGTACGCGCCTTGACGTTTGTATGCCCGCGAATGTTCTCGACCCCCACATAGACGATCGAGGCGGCAATCAACGGTTCCACCACGCTGCCCGGTATGGTGACGATCCCGAGGCTGGCTAGGGCCAGCGTGATCGTGTGCGCCAGCGTGAAGGACGTCACCTGAAACAGGATCGGCCGCAGGTGGAGCGAGAAGAAGAACAGCCCGAGCACGAAGAGGATATGGTCAATCCCAAGCGGGACGATATGTTCGAACCCGACCGGGATGTAGCGCAGGAAGACAGCGCCCGCGCTTTCCGTGCGAATCTCGATCCGCGACAGGGGTTCGGACAGGTCGCCATCGGACAGGAAGGCCGTGTAGGCATCCTCGCCGCCACCGACCTGACGCACGACCAGATCGCCATAGAGCGCCACCCATCCGAACCGAACGGGGGCATCCCCCTCGGGCAGATCGGCGGCAATCGTGATGGTCGACGTGCGAGCCAGCTCAAAATCGCCGATCTCCGGGATCGACGCACCGATCAACTCTGGCGTGATCCGTTCTCCGTCCACCTCGATGAAAATTCGCTGCGCCATGCGCGGCCAGAATTCATCCAGCTCGGCACGCAGCGTTTCGGGGCTGGTGGCCCGCAGTTCGTCATAGATTTCTTCCACAGGAGACAAAGTCGTTTCAGTGATCGACGCCAGGTCCATCTCGGCCAGGATCGATTCCAGCGACAGCCGAATGTCGATCGTCACCCTTTCGGGTGTCACGGAAATATCGGAAATCGCCGGATCAATCTCGTGTGCGCGGGCCTGCGGCGCGGCCATCACGAAAAGGAGAATTGACAGCGCGGCCAATCGGGCCACCATCTTAAGGAACATAACGGAAAGTCTCATGCATCACCTCATTCGCACCCTGTTTGCCTTAAATCTGGCCCTGCTGCCAGCCATTCCCAGTGCTGCCCATGAATTCTGGATCGAACCGCTGGATTTCGCCGTCGGCAGCGACGACCCGTTGGAGGCACGTTTGCGGGTCGGACAAAGTTTCGAAGGTGGGTCACTTTCCTACCTGAGCCGCAACTTTACCCGGTTCGAACTGGCGTTCGGGACGGATGTGACCGACGTGGAAGGCAGGCTTGGTCAGAATCCCGCTCTTATGGTCGAAGACCATGGCGAAGGATTGGCTGTTATCCTCTATGAAACCACTGACAGCAGGCTGACCTATGATGAATGGGAAAGCTTTCTTCGGTTCGCGGAACACAAGGACTTCCCCGACATAGAGGCACGCCACCTTGCCCGTGGGCTACCGATGACTGGCTTCATGGAAAGCTATAGCCGTCACGCCAAGAGTCTGGTTGCGGCGGGCAATGGCGAAGGGGCTGACCGGGAATATGGGCTGCGCACGGAATTTGTGGCGCTGGCCAATCCCTATACGGACGATCTGTCAGAAGGGTTTCCCGTGCAGCTTTTCCTAGAGGGCGCCCCTCGCGCCGACGCTCAGGTGGAACTGTTCGACCGTGACGCCGAGGGTGAGGTCACCATCACTCTGCACCGCACAGATGCCGAAGGCCGTGCCGTTCTGCCGGTGGAACCCGGGCATGCCTATCTGGTCGACGCGGTCACGCTGCTAGAGGTGGAACCGACCGCTGACAGCGCCGCCGTCTGGCACACGCTTTGGGCCTCGCTGACCTTCGAGGTGCCCGCACGTTAAGGCGCGTCTTGTGTTGCCCCGGCATTGCCGCTATGCCCCTTCGCGGATGTGAAGGAGACCCGGAAACATGGACAAGTTCACCAAACTGACCGGCATTGCCGCGCCGATGCCCCTGATCAACGTCGATACCGACATGATCATCCCCAAGCAGTTCCTCAAGACCATCAAACGGTCCGGCCTCGGGGTGAACCTGTTCGACGAGATGCGCTATGATGGCGAGGGTAACGAGATCCCCGATTTCGTGCTGAACAAGCCCGCCTATCGGAATGCGGAAATCCTTGTCGCCGGTGACAATTTCGGCTGCGGTTCGTCGCGCGAACACGCGCCCTGGGCGCTGCTCGACTTCGGCATCCGCTGCGTGATCGCGCCGTCGTTTGCCGACATCTTCTTCAACAACTGCTTCAAGAACGGCATCCTGCCGATCGTGCTGCCGCAGGAAGAAGTCGACAAGCTGATGGATGACGCGGAACGCGGTGCCAATGCGACCCTGACCGTAGACCTTGAAAACCAGACGATCAGCGGTCCCGATGGCGGCACGATCAGCTTCGAGGTCGATGCCTTCCGCAAGCATTGCCTGCTGAACGGGCTGGACGATATCGGCCTGACCATGGAAAAATCTGCCTCGATCGAGGCATTCGAGAGCAAGGCTGCCCAAGCCCGCCCTTGGGTCTGAATTTCGCCTGACAACAAGATGTAGCCCCTCGGCCTTGCCGGGGGGCAATTTTTTTGCCCGGTGATGCAATCGGGCGACAGTTCGCATCCCAAAATCGCCATAGTGATTCCTCACGAAGAGTCAGGCACTTGCGAATTGGGGCGAATATGGGCAAGATCGTGGCAAATGAGGCAATCCGATGGCAGTCGGGTCAAGACCGGAATAAGGGCCACCAAAAACAGGTCCGTCCAGGTTGAGGGTTTGAGGCAGTGATCGCACAGCTATCCAGCGCTGTGGTGCGGGCGATTCTTGTTATGATCGTCATATCCACACCGTCCCTGCTCCTTCCGGCTATGTCGCCGGACGGCAATCAGGTCGTGATGCTCGTGGCGCTGTTCGCTGCCATGTTCACCTTTTCCGAATACGCGTCTACCTACCCCGGACTGATCGAATTCCGCGATGCACCGCCCTTCAACCGGGTGCGCGTCATCGGTATCTTCATCACGCTCTTCTTCCTGAGCCTTGTCGCGGCGTCACCGGACAATTCGGGCACGCTGACGTTGATCGTGAACGCCACCGGGTTGGTGCTGGCCCATGCGCTGGACTTTACCTACAGCCCGATCTGGCTGCTTCAGGTTTTCCTGCCAGAGGGCGCAACGCAGGCAGACTTGACGATGCTGCGCACGATGGGGGGCCTCAGCTTCCTGATCGGGCTGGTGACGATCAGCGTCTTCGCCATCCTGATGCGGCTGAAAAGCTGGCCCAATCGTAACACCAGCTTCAATGTCTGGGTCAACCTGCCCACATTCGACCCCACTGCGGGGGGAGATGTCGTTGCACGTCTGATCCGAGACTCTCGTATTAACCTGATCTTAGGAATATTGCTGCCATTCCTGATGCCGGTCGTGGCGAGCTACGGGATCGGCAATCTCGGCATTTCCCTTGGGGCGTCGCCAATCATGCTGGTCTGGACAGTCACCCTATGGAGCGTTCTTCCCGTTTCCCTTCTGATGCGCGGCATGGCCATGGGCCGGATCGCGCATATGATCACGGAACGGCGCAAGAAACTGGTCCGCGACATGGCAGAGCAGGGCGAGTTCGCGCCGGTCTGATCCTTTTGTGGCTGCTGATGGCAGCCATGCCCGCCAACGCCGACCAGATCCGCATTGCCACCTACCATACAGAACTGTCCCGCGATGGCCCCGGCCTGTTGCTGCGCGATATTCTGCGGGGGGAGGATCCGCAGGTTGCCGCCGTGGTGCAGGTCATCGTGAATGCCGATGCGGATATTCTGGTGCTCCAGGGTTTCGACCACGACTTCGAACAGCACGCCCTTGCGGCATTTGTCGCGCGTCTTGCGCGGGCAGGGGCCGACTACCCCTTTCGCCTGTCACTGCCCCCGAATACCGGCGTTCCCACCGGGTTCGACATCGACGGCGACGGGCGGCTTGGCCGGCCGCGGGATGCTCAGGGCTATGGCCGGTTTACCGGGCAGGGCGGCATGGCGGTGCTGTCTCGCCTGCCGATCGGAGAGGTATACGACCATTCCGGGTTCTTGTGGCAGGACCTGCCGAACGGGCGCGCGGCAGAGGTTCTGCCAATGGGCGCGCTTTCGGTACAGCGGCTGGCCAGCGTCGCAGCATGGGAGATTGACATCGTCACCGTTGACGGACCCTTGCGCCTGTTGACCCTTCACGCCACGCCGCCGGTCTTTGACGGGCCAGAGGATCGAAACGGTCACCGCAACGAGGATGAGCTCCGGTTCTGGCTGAACCGTATCGACGGATGGTCCCCATCCGATACGCCGTCGCTCGACTCTCGCTTCGTGTTGATGGGAGTGCTGAACGCCGATCCCGTGGATGGGGAGGCGCGGCGAGGGGCCTTGATCGAAGCCTTGTCGCACCCGCGTCTGCAAGACCCGGCACCGACCAGCCCCGGCGGGGCAGAGGTGGGCGACCCCACCGACACCGCCGATTGGTCCGAGCCCGACCCCGGCAATCTGCGCGTCAGCTATATCCTGCCCTCCGCCGATCTGAGTATCACCGCAAGCGGCGTTTTCTGGCCCTCACGGAACAGCCCGGACTGGCCCCTGCTCGGCGGTGAGGATGGCAATGGCGCGTCACGCCATCGCCTCGTCTGGGTGGACATCGCTCTTCCCTGACCCGGCCCGTTGTCCCTTGGGCAGGTGACTTTTCACAACCTTCCCAAACGACGTCTCCTCGAAATCCGGCAGCACCTGGCGAAACCGTGTGCCGTCCAACCGATGCGGCGTGTCATAAAGATACCGCATCTCGGTCAGCTCGCGCGCCAGTTCCCAGACCGGCGAGGCCAGACGCAAGGCCCACCAGGGAAACCCGCGCATGCGCAACGGACGCCCCATCTGTGCCTGAAGGGCAGAGGCCAGTTCGGTCATGGAAAAGGTATGGCCCGGAAACGGCACATCCTCGAAGAGCGAAAGGCTGCGACGCCGTTCAGCCAATGCAACAGCGGCCCGCGCCATATCGGGCAGATAGGCGTAGGCGCGCGGAACATCCGGGCGGCCGAGGGAGGTGATCCGACCCTTTGACACCGCCTTGAGCGATACGAGATTCAACACGGTATTGGGGCTGTCCGGATCTACGAAGTCACCACCGCGCAGGATGATCACTTGCACACCGTCCTGCGCGGCCTGTCGATATGCTGCCTCCATCTCCGCCCGGACACGGCCCTTGCGGGCAATCGGGCGATGCGGGGTTGTTTCGCTCCATGGGCCGGGCTGATCACCGAAGACATAAACGTTGCCCGGCAGAAGGACAGCTGCCCCGCTGGCCTTTGCCGCTGCCAGAACCTGGCCGGTGATCTGTGGAATCAGCTTGTCCCACGCATGGTAATTGGGTGGGTTCATCGCGTTGACGATCACATCGACGCCTTGCGCGTCACGGATCATGTCGCCGGTCTTGCGGTCAAACCGGCGGACGGTCCAGCCGGCTTCCTCGAAAGCCTGTGCCGCGTTGTGACCGAAGCTTCCGGATGCACCAAGGATGAGGGCTGTTCGTGGCATGGTACTGGATCCTGCGTTGATATCCATTCGATCGACATCAGAATAGGTATTCGAATTTGACGTGTGTATTGCGAAAAATCGGCGGTGTGATATACATTTATGAATGGAATATCTGCCCCTCGACTGGACCCTTCTGCGGTCATTCCTTGCGGTGGCCAAAACCGGATCCCTGTCCGCGGCGGCCCGAGACACCGGGCAAAGCCAGCCGACGCTCGGGCGCCATATTCGGCTGCTGGAGAACCAGGTCGGGGGCGCTTTGTTCGACCGGCACCCGAAGGGCCTGACCCTCAGCGCACTGGGGCGGGAGTTGCGCCCCGGTGCCGAAGCAATGCGCGAAGGCGCGCGACAGGTGGCGCTGGCCGCCGCCGGGGGTGACGCGCGCATGGCCGGACCCGTGCGCATTACGGCAAGCGTTTTCGTCTCTGTTCACTTGCTTCCCCCAATCCTTGCGGAAATCCGCACCCGCCACCCCGAGATCGAGCTTGAACTGGTAGCCTCGGACCAGTCCGAGAACCTGCTGTTCCACGAGGCTGATATCGCTCTGCGCATGTACCGCCCCGAGCAGCTGGACATGATGACCCGGCATCTGGGAGACCTTCAGCTAGGGATCTATGCGGCACCGGCCTATCTGGCGCGACGCGGCGTTCCCCGCGGCTTCGCCGAACTGATGGATCATGATATCGTCGGCTATGATCGCGATGACCGGTTGATCCGTGGATTTCGGGACGCTGGGCTGGAGGTGACCCGCGACAGTTTTCCGGTCCGCACCGACGATCAGGTTGCCTATTGGGAACTGGTCTGTGCCGGGGCCGGGCTGGGCTTTGGCCAATGCCCGGTTGCCGACCGCGACCCCCGCGTCACGCGCATCCTGCCCGATGTGCCGCTGCCGACCCTGCCGGTCTGGCTGACGACTCATGAACGTCTGCGGCACACGCCGCGCATAGCCCGCATATGGGATGCTTTGGCAGAAGGGCTTTCCCCCTTCCTTTCTTGACCCTAGGGCGCGCAGCCGTTACGCGGATGCGACCCAAGATCAAGGACGGATGACCCCATGAGCAACCCTTCGCTTCTTATCCTTGCCGGTGACGGCATCGGCCCCGAAGTCATGACCGAAGTGCGCAAGATCATCGACTGGTACGGCGCCAAACGCGATGTCACCTTCGATGTCAGCGAAGGGCTGGTGGGGGGCTGTTCCTACGACGCCCATGGCACGCCGCTGACCGACGACACCATGGCCAAGGCGCAGGAGGTCGATGCCGTCCTGCTTGGCGCCGTGGGCGGCCCGAAATACGACAATCTCGATTTCAGCGTAAAGCCCGAACGCGGCCTTCTGCGCCTGCGCAAGGAGATGGACCTTTTCGCCAACCTGCGCCCGGCGCAGTGTTTCGACGCGCTGGCCGATTTCTCGTCGCTGAAAAAGGACGTGGTCGCCGGGCTCGACATCATGATCGTGCGTGAACTGACCTCCGGCATCTATTTCGGTGAACCGCGCGGGATCATCAAGGAAGGCAATGAACGCGTCGGCATCAACACGCAGCGCTATACGGAATCCGAGATCGCCCGCGTCGCCCGGTCTGCCTTTGAACTGGCCCGCAAGCGCGGCAACAAGGTCTGCTCGATGGAGAAGGCCAATGTGATGGAATCGGGCATCCTATGGCGCGACGTGGTGACCGAGGTGCATCAGGCCGAGTATTCGGACGTGGAATTGAGCCACATGTACGCTGATGCCGGCGCCATGCAGCTCTGCCGCTGGCCCAAGCAGTTCGACGTGATCGTGACCGACAACCTGTTTGGCGACCTGCTGTCCGACGCGGCGGCAATGCTGACCGGGTCGCTCGGGATGCTGCCCTCGGCTTCGCTTGGCGCGCCGATGGAAAACGGCCGCCCGAAGGCGCTTTATGAGCCCGTCCACGGTTCTGCCCCCGATATCGCGGGTCAGGGCAAGGCCAACCCGATTGCCTGCATCCTCAGCTTTGCCATGGCGCTGCGCTACAGCTTCGACATGGGCACCGAGGCGGATCGTCTGGAAAAGGCCGTCGAGGATGTTCTGGCCGACGGTCTGCGCACCGCCGACCTTCTGGGCGAAGAGGGTGTCAGCCCCGTGAGCACCAGCGAAATGGGCGATGCAATCGTCGCCAAGCTGGATGCGAGCCTGTAAGGCAACGGGCGCTCGACGTGAACCTGCGGGTTGGGATAGGCTAGGCCAGGTCCCAACCCGAAAGGTCTTTTCATGATCCGTTCATTTCTTGTTTTTGCCTGCCTCTGTGCCGCACCCGCCGCGGCACAAGACGTGCAGATCCTTCCCGGCCATTCCGACTTTCGCCTGCCTGCCCAACTGGTCCACGATCAGCCGATGAGTTTGGTACAGGACTGGATCATCGGGTTTCCCGATGGCGAGGGCCGGCCTGAATTGCAGCTGCTGTCCGAGGTCGACGACACCGGGCGACTGGTCATCGTGCTGACCGAGTCCGGGCTTGCGGACGATTCCGTATCCGCCGTGCGCCAGAGATTCGAGCTGATCCGCACGGATGCCGGGGCATGGGCGCTGACCGCCTACGGGTTCCAGCAGCAATGCGCACGTGGCGGTAGTGAAGACTGGCTGGCAACCCCCTGTCCCTGAGACCGCGGCTTGCCCTTTACCCGGCACCGGCCTAAGCCTGTGACTGTTAGCGTACAACAGGACATTCCATGCCGCCAAATGCCAAAGGCTCTCTTCTCGCTCTTTCTGCTTTCGCGATTTTCGCCACCCATGATGTGGTCATCAAGGTTCTGGGTGGCACCTACAGCCCGATCCAGATCATCTTCTTTACGGTCCTGTTCAGCTTCCCGCTGCTGACTTTCGTCATGATCCGCGATTCGAAGGGCGGGTCACTGGTGCCGGTGCATCCGTGGTGGACGGCGGCGCGTACTGTCAGCGGTGCCCTTGGGGCCGCCGGTGCATTCTATGCCTTTTCGGTTCTGCCGCTGACGCAGGTCTATCCGATCCTCTTTGCGATGCCGCTGCTGGTCACGGTGCTGGCGATCCCGCTATTGGGGGAACGGGTCGGGCTGCACCGGGCGATGGCCGTCCTGGTGGGACTGGCAGGGGTGATCGTCGTGCTGCAACCGGGCGCAGCCCCCTTGTCTTTCGGCCACGCCGCCGCGCTGCTTGGCGCTGTCTTCAGTGCCTTCAGCTCGGTCATCATGCGCAAGATCGGACGGGCCGAGCGGACGGTGGTACTGCAACTCTACCCGCTGCTGGTGAATTTCGTGGTGATGGGGGCGTTGCTGCCCTTCGTCTATGTGCCGGTCGAACTGATCGACCTTGGTGCCTCTGCCGTTGTGGCGCTGCTTGCGCTGATCGCCATGGCCTGCCTCGTGGCAGCCTACCGATTGGCCCCGGCGGTGATCGTCGCGCCGATGCAGTATTCGCAGATCATCTGGGCCAGCATTTTCGGCGCCTTGTTCTTTGGCGAAAGCCTCGACAAGATGACCATGATCGGCACCGGGATCATCATAGCTTCCGGGCTTTATATCGTCCTGCGTGAGGACAAGCGCAAAGGCAGTTCCAACCAGCCGGTTCTGCGGTCGAGATCCCGCGTGGGCACACCGAGCGCACCACGCGTGGCCTCGTTCCTCAATCGGGACCGCGACGAGGACCGGGACGATCAATAAGATACGCAGGCGGCAGGGTCAGGCCAGTGCCTCGGCCAGTGCGGCAATGACACGATCCTGCAAGGTCTCATTCAGCCCGTAATAGAGCGGGATGGAAATCGCGCGGTCATAGTACCATTCCGACACCGGGAAATCGCCGCGCCGGAAGCCAAGCCTCTGATAGTCGGGCTGCGTGTGAACCGGGATGTAATGCACGTTCACGCCGATCCCCGCCGCGCGCAGATGGTCGAAGACCTCGCGCCGCGTGCGGTTGGTTTTGTCCGTGTCGATCAGGACCGGGTAAAGGTGCAGCGCCGAATAGCTGTCGGGGTTCTGCCACGGCAGGATCAGCGGCAGGTCGGCCAGAAGGGCATCATATCGCTTTGCCATCCGCTGCCGGTGCGCCACGAAATCCGCAAGCCGCCGGGTCTGGCTGACTCCGAGAGCGGCTTGCATCTCGGTCATGCGGTAGTTCAGGCCAAGTGCGACCTGATCGTATTCCCATGGCGCCGCATCCGCGGTTTCCATCAGGTCCGGGTCGCGGGTCACGCCGTGGGACCGGTAAAGCCCCATCGCGGCGGCAAGCCCCGCGTTCTGCGTGGTGGCCAGGCCGCCTTCTGCCGTGGTGATGATCTTCACGGGGTGGAAGCTGAACACGCAGATGTCGGAAAACTCACACGCCCCGATCGGCTGACCGTTGTACTGCCCGCCGATGCAGTGGCTGGCGTCCTCGATCACCCGGATGCCATGGGCCTTTGCGATGGCGCCAATGGCCTTCATATCCGCCGACTGGCCCGCGAAATGCACCGGGATCAGGATATCGGGCTTGCGGTCCGCACTTGAAAGCTTTGCCTCCAGCGCCTGCGGGTCCATGCAGTAATCGCTGGCCCGGATATCGACGAAATCCACGTCCGCCCCACAAAGCCGCGCCACGTTGGCTGAGGCCACGAAGGTGTTAGGCACGGTCCAGACCAGCCCGCCGGGTTTCAGGCCAAGCGCGAGGCAGGCAATGTGCAGCGCCGAGGTGGCGGAGTTCACCGCCACCGCATGGGCCGCGCCGGTCGCACCCGCAATGGCGGCCTCGAATTCCGGCACCTTGGGGCCCTGCGTCAAGAAGTCAGACCGCAACACCTCGACCACGGCGGCGATGTCGTCTTCCGAGATGTCCTGCCGGCCGTAGGGGATGAAGCCCGTGTCGCCCATCAGAAATGCCCGATCGTGTCCGCGTTGGTTTCGATCCAGGCGCGCAGTTCCTCGACCGACATCCAGTCCGGGTTGGTGTTAGACACATAGGAAAAGCCCTCGGGCACCTTGACCCCATCCTTGATCCGGCCCGCATCGGTTGACCAGTTGTGGATCGCCGGAAGGATCTTGAAATGCTCGGGGTACTCGAAAGTATGCGCCGCGTCCTCTTCGCCGATCATCTGCTCGTGCAGTTTTTCACCGGGGCGGATGCCGACAACCTTGTGCTCGCATCCCGGTACGCAAGCCTCGGCGATGTCGAGGATGTTCATCGACGGGATCTTCTTCACGTAGATCTCTCCGCCGACCATGTCTTCGAACGCATGCCAGACCAGTTCTACGCCTTGCGGAAGGGTGATCATGAAGCGGGTCATGCGGGTGTCTGTGATCGGCAGCATCGCCCCCGCGTCAAGGGATTTGAAGAAGGGGATGACCGACCCGCGCGACCCCATCACGTTGCCATAGCGCACCACGGCAAAGCGGCACCCGTCGCTGCCTGCATAGGAATTTCCCGACACGAACAGCTTGTCCGAGGCCAGCTTGGTCGCGCCATAGAGGTTTACGGGAGACGAGGCCTTGTCGGTCGACAGCGCCACGCATTTCTTCACGCCCTTGTCGATGCAGGCATCTATCAGGTTCATCGCGCCGTTGATGTTGGTCTTGACGCATTCGAAAGGATTGTATTCGGCGGTTGGCACGATCTTGGTTGCCGCCGCATGGACCACGTAATCCACCCCGTCGAGCGCGCGATACAGCCGCTCCCGGTCGCGCACATCACCGATGAAGAAACGCACCCGTGGGTCATCGCCATATTTCTTGGCCATGTCCCACTGCTTCATCTCGTCCCTCGAATAGATGATCAGGCGGGCCGGGTCGTATTTCTCCAGCGTCATCGGCACGAAATGGGACCCGAAGGACCCGGTGCCGCCGGTCAGCAGGATGGAGGCGTTTTTTTCCATGATATCGCTCGTCTTGTCGGTTGCCTGCCTTCTTGCAGGGATTGCGCGCGGGATCAAGCAAGCCGGTGAAATCCCCCTTGCAAAGGCGCGATTCCCCCGCTATCCCGCCCGGCACGGTCGGAGTGTAGCTCAGCCTGGTAGAGCACTGTCTTCGGGAGGCAGGGGTCGGAGGTTCGAATCCTCTCACTCCGACCAATATTTTCAATGATCTACGAGCCTCCGCAAGTGGCATCAAGGCTACCGCACGCACGTGGAAGGCATTGCGTGTGTAAGCTCAGGTCAAAATGACGAATCCCGAGCCACAAAGAGATCGCCGCTCGGGGGCCGCCGCCGCTCGCCACTATGCTAAAACCAAGGGCGCATGAATGGCTCTTTGCTGTCGCGGATAGCTGCCCAAGTCTGGAAGCCAGCCACGGCGGGTGCTATCGCGCGAAACGATGGCGTGAGAGCCTGTAGATATCTCGAGCGGGCATTCTGGATAGAAGTGGCCGGATATCACTGCAGGGGCTGCACTGAGACGAAGATGAACTGCGTTGATCTCCTTGGCCACGGTCTTGGGGCCCGAGACTGCGAACGGCGGGTCGCCGAACGTCAGAACCGTATCGCGGTGCGCAACCGCTCCCTCGCAGTTGGTACCCCCGCGACAGAGTTCCTCCGGTCACAGGGGGGCGTGTGCTCAAACCCCGGTTTGTGCACCAAAGCCGCCCGGTGGAGAGGTTACCGTGAGAATACCGAGGAAAGGATGGCGGAGAGGCCCTTCGTGTCTTCCTCGGTGAAGGCATCGGGCTGGTCGCTGTCGATATCGAGAACCGCGATGATCTCGCCCGCCGCGTTGCGGACCGGCAGGACAATCTCCGACCGCGTCGAGGAGGCACAGGCGATATGGCCGGGGAAGGCATCGACGTCTGGCACCAATTGCACCTCGCCCGTGCAGGCCGCAGCACCGCAAACGCCCTTGTCGAAGGGGATCTGCAGACAGCCGTGACCACCCTGATAGGGGCCGATCTTGAGCAACCCCGGTTCGGTCACGCGGTAGAAGCCCGTCCAGTCGAAGCGATCATCGGCGTGATGGATCTCGCAGGCGAGTGTCGCCATGAGCGCGACCTCATCTGTTTCGCCATCGGTGAGGGCGGCGATGGTTTTCGTGAGGCTGGCGTAGTCGAGGGACATTGGCGGATTGCTCCTTTGTCAGGGGTTTCGCCGCGCATTGCGCGTCGACCCGCGGGGGATCCTCCCCCGCACCCCCTGAGGTATTTGGGCCAAGATGAAAGGATCAGGGGCGTTCGATGGCGATGGCGGTGCCTTCTCCACCGCCGATGCAGATCGCTGCGATGCCGCGTTTCAACCCGCGCTTTTCAAGCGCGTTCAGCAGGGTGACCATGATCCGTGCGCCGGAGGCCCCGATCGGGTGGCCGAGTGCGCAGGCACCGCCATTCACGTTCACCTTGTCATGGGGCAGGCCCATCTTGTGCATGAAGGCCATGGGCACCACGGCGAAGGCTTCGTTCACCTCCCACAGGTCCACGTCTTCCTTGGACCAGCCAAGGCGGGCGAGCAGTTTCTCTGCCGCGGGAACGGGCGCGGTGGTGAACCAGCCCGGTTCCTGCGCGTGGCTGGCATGGCCAAGGATGCGGGCGCGGATCGGCAGGCCCTTTGCCGTAGCCACGCTTTCGCGGGCCATGACGAGGGCCGCCGCGCCGTCTGAAATCGACGAGGAATTGGCGGGCGTCACCGTGCCATCCCTGCGGAAGGCGGGTTTGAGCTGCGGGATCTTTTCGGGGCGGGCCTTGGCGGGCTGTTCGTCTTCGGCCACGACCGTCCAGCCCTCGTGTGCGCCTGCCGTGACGGATCGGTCGCCATAACGGCCCCCGATGGAAACCGGCGTCACCTCATCGGCAAACGCCCCCGATGCCTGCGCCTCCAGCGCACGGGACAGGGAGGCGAGCGCGTAATCGTCCTGCGCCTCGCGGGTGAACTGGAAGCTTTCGGCGCAGTCCTCGGCGAAGGTGCCCATCAGGCGACCCTTGTCATAGGCATCTTCCAGCCCATCGAGGAACATGTGGTCGATGGTGCGGCCATGGCCGATGCGGGCGCCGCCGCGCATCTGGGGCAACAGGTAGGGGGCCTCGGTCATGCTTTCCATACCGCCCGCGACCATCAGATCCGTGTGGCCGAGCGCCAGCTGGTCATGGGCGATCATCGCGGCCTTCATGCCGGACCCGCACATCTTGTTGAGCGTTGTCGCGGGCACATCCTGGCCGAGCCCGGCCTTGAACCCGGCCTGACGCGCCGGGGCCTGACCCTGACCGGCGGGCAGGACGCAACCCATCAGCAGTTCCTGCACATCGCTGGCTGCGGCGCCGGATTGTTCCAACGCGGCCTTGATCGCGGCCCCGCCGAGATCAGACGCCGTCACGCCGGAAAAGCACCCCTGAAACCCGCCCATGGGTGTGCGGGACGCGCCGCAGATCACCACGTTTTCCATAAAACTCTCCGTTTCTTCCCCGAGGGGTTGGATACCGTTTGGAAAGGATTGCTGTCTAGGGTGCTTGCGGCAAGCGAAAGGACGCAGCTTATGGATATTACATTGGAACCTAAGGGGCCGATCGCGCTGTTGCATGTCGTGCCCGACCGTATTGACGCCTCTGTCGCCATCCAGTTCAAGGACCGGTTTCGTGACCTTGTGCGCGACTGGGACGGGCCGGTTGTTCTGGACTTGCAGAACGTCACCTTCCTGGACAGTTCGGGGCTCGGGGCTGTCGTGGCGGCGCGCAAATTGCTGGGGGAAGGGCGGCAGTTGGATCTGTCGGGTCTGACCCCGGCGGTGGACAAGGTCATGCGGCTGACACGGATGAACCAGGTTTTCCCCATCCACGGGTCGGTGGAAGATGCCTTGGCCGCCCACGGAGTTGCCCCCGCGGCATGAGCGTTCGGGATCTGCCATCACCCCGGCAAGGGGACCCCCCGGGTGGCACCGCTCTGGGGTGGGCCTGCACCCGTCGGTTCGAGGCACAACCGGCGCTTGTCAGCGTCGAACTGCTTGGGCTGAACCAGACGCTCATTCAGCTTGGCCTGCCGATAGAACAGCTTTTCACGCTGGAACTGGTGCTGGCAGAGGTACTGAACAACGTCGTGGAACATGCCTATCAGGACAGGGGTGAGGGCAGGATCGAGCTGAGCGTTTCCGTACATGACGGTTTCATCCATTGCGGCGTGACCGATTTCGGCGCACCGATGCCGGGCGGTGCGCTGCCACCTGCCCGCCGCCACTCCCCCGAGGCGCTGGCCTTGCAGGATCTGCCAGAGGGCAGTTTCGGATGGGCCCTTATCCGGGACCTGACGACCGGGCTGGACTACAGCCGGGACGAGGGGATCAACCGGCTGAGCTTTCGGATTACCCTTGGGGATTGAACAACACTCACCCTGCGCGGCAACTGTTTCCGCAATGGGTTAACCATTCTCGAAAATGCCCCAATTGTTCCGCACCCGTGCCGGGAATCTCCTCGATAAGGGAAGGGTAGCTGCAATGGCTTCCCTCGGTGCCGTGTCTGAAAGCCCCCACCCAGTGGCGCGGTGCCGAGGTCCATTGCCCTGCCTCCCCTTGTCACCGCCGACAATTGTCCTACCGTAGCGCCGAAGCGATACGAGAGGTCAGAATGCGCGATTTTCACCTTCCCGGACGGTCTGCGGTCTTCGCCGATAACGGCATGTGCGCCACGTCCCACCCTCTGGCGGCCAAGGTCGCCATCAGCCTGCTGGAACAGGGTGGGAATGCCGTGGATGCGGCCATTGGCGCTGCGGTGCTGCTTGGGATTTGCGAACCGCAGATGACCGGGATCGGGGGCGACTGCTTTGCCCTGGTCAAACGCCCCGAAAGCGATGAGATCGTTGGGCTGAACGCCTCCGGCCGCGCGCCGGCGGGGTTGTCCGCCGCCGACCTGCGCGCCGCCGGGTACAAGACAATGCCGGAACGGGAGGCGGCTGCCGTCACGATCCCCGGCGCAGTTGATGGGTTCTGCCGGTTGCAGGGCGACATGGGCAAGCTGACGATGGCCGAGGTTCTGGCCCCCGCCATTCACTACGCCGAGGCGGGCATCCCCGTCGCGCCGCGTGTGGCACAGGACTGGAGCGAGGAAGCCTATGAATTCAAAGGCCGCGCGCGCGAGATCTTCCTTAATGACGGGCGCCCCTATCGCGTGGGCGAACGCTTTCGCGTGCCCGGACAGGCAGAGGTGCTGCGCCGGATCGCAAGCGAGGGCCGCGCCGGGTTCTACGAGGGCGAGGTGGCCGAAGATATGGTCGACAGCCTGCGCGCCCTTGGCGGCACCCACACGCTGGAGGATTTCGCCGCGACCGCCTGCGACTATGTCACGCCGATCCGTACCCGCTATCGCGGGGCGGAACTGATCGAATTGCCGCCGAACGGGGCAGGCGCGATGGCGCTGTTGATGGCGAATATGCTGGAAGGCCATGACATCGCCGCGATGGACCCTGATGGGGCAGAGCGCGCGCATCTGGAGATCGAGGCCGCGAAGCTGGCCTTCGACGCGCGGGATCGCTTCATCGCCGATTCTGGCTTTGTTCGGCATCTCGACCACATGCTGTCACCCGATACGGCCAAGGCGCTGTCCGCCCTGATCGACCCCGGAAAGGCCCTGACCTCGATCAAGGACAAGGCCGAGAACATCCACAAGGAAACCGTCTATATCACCGTCGTGGATCGCGACCGGATGGTGGTGTCGCTGATCTATTCGATTTTCAAGGATTTCGGGTCGTGCATCGCCAGTGACCGCTTCGGCATCCTGTTCCAGAACCGGGGCTGCGGCTTCACGCTGGAAGAGGGCCACCCGAATGAGGCCATGGGCGGCAAGCGCCCCATGCACACGATAATTCCCGCGATGATGCGCGAGGCCGATGGCAGCCTGACCGCCTTCGGGGTCATGGGTGGGGCCTATCAGCCGATTGGCCATGTCCGATATCTCAGCAATATCGTCGATTTCGGGATGCATCCGCAGCAGGCCATCGACGCGCCGCGCTGCTTCCCCGTGGGGGGCGAGGTGCGGATCGAGAACGGCTATGCGCCCGAGGTTCAGGCAGAGCTGGCCGCGAAGGGCCACATGCTGGACCGCCCCTTGCGGCCCGTCGGTGGCGCACAGGCGATCAGGATCGACGCGAAAACTGGCGTGTTGCAGGGGGCATCGGACCCTCGCAAGGACGGCTGCGCGCTAGGCTATTGAAGGAACGATCATGCCCATAACCCCTGTGAAAACCCTGGTGGCCGAGGCAAAGGCCGTCATCGAAACGATCAGCCCCGCAGACGCATTGGCGCGGGCCGAGGCGGGCGAGGCCCTGTTGGTCGATATCCGCGATGTGCGGGAGCTGGACCGTGAGGGCCGCATCCCCGGTGCCTTCCATGCGCCGCGTGGGATGCTGGAATTCTGGATCGACCCGGACAGCCCTTACCACAAGCCGCCGCTGGCCACCGACAAGACACTGGTCCTGTTTTGCGCCAGCGCGTGGCGGTCTGCCCTGTCGGCCAAGGCCCTGCAGGAGATGGGGGTCGAGAACGTGGCAGAGATCGACGGTGGCTTCACCGCGTGGAAAAAGGCCGGCCTGCCGGTTGACTGACGCTTAGTTCAGCTGAAATTCGAGCGGATAATACCCGTCCCGAAACTCTCCGAACAGGTCCGGCAGATCGGGGTGATCGACCGGTTCCCCGGTCTCATCAGGCACCAGGTTTTGCTCCGAGACATAAGCGACGTAATAGGTCTGATCGTTCTCGGCCAGCAGGTGATAGAAGGGCTGCTCGCGGGACGGGCGCGACTCAGGGGGAATCGCGTCGTACCATTCCTCGGTATTCGCAAACTCGGGGTCCACATCGAAAATTACCCCGCGAAACGGGTGTTTACGGTGCCTGACCACCTGGCCAAGCGTGAATTTCGCGCGTGTCTTGAGCATCGGATTGCGCCCCCTTACCCCCTCTCCTAAACCCCGGGTCGGGGGCTTGTCCATCCGGGAGCAGCCGAATCAAGGGAAACAGATTGTGAACCTCGTCCTGACAGTGCTGGAGATCGTGGCCCCGGTTTTCCTTCTGGCCGCCACGGGCTTTGGCTGGCGGAAATTCGGTCTCGACTACCCGGTGGAGTTCGTCACGCGGTTGGCGATGACCATCGCGGTGCCCTGCCTGATCTTCACCGCGCTCATGCAGACCGAGATCGACCCGGCGGCGCTGTCTGCGATGACGCTGGCCTCGCTGCTGGCTTATGCGCTGATGGGCGTCCTGTCGGCGGGTCTGATCCTTGTGGCGGGAATCGACCGGCGCACGTTTCTCGCCCCGACGATCTTTGGCAACACCGGCAATCTTGGTCTGCCGCTGGCGCTGTTTGCCTTTGGCGACGTGGGGCTTGGCTATGGCGTCGTCATCTTCGCAATCATGGCGGTGCTGTCCTTTACGATCGGCATCCGCCTGGTGTCCGATCAGGCCTCGATCCTGAGGGTGCTGCGCGAACCGATGGTCTGGGCCACTCTGCTTGGCGCGCTGTTCCTTTGGCAGGGCTGGCAGACGCCCCGCTGGCTGACCAACTCGCTGTCGCTTGCCGGGCAACTGGCCATTCCGTTGATGCTGTTCACCCTTGGCGTGGCCGTGGCCCGGCTGACCCCGCGCGGCGTCGGGCGCGCGGTGATGCTGTCACTGGCCAAGCTGGCCATCGGCATCACGGCGGGCGCGGCGGCGGGATGGGCCCTTGGGCTGGAACAGGTGGCCTTCGCGGTGATCATTCTGCAAATGGCGACGCCTGTCGGAGTGTCCTCCTACCTGCTGGCCGAGCGGTTCCGGGCCAATGCCGATGCTGTGGCCGGGTATGTGGTGATTTCCACCCTGATCAGCGTGCTTGCCCTGCCCATCCTCCTGTATTTCCTGCTCTGACCCCGTTCCCCCGCGCCGCGTTTTCGGGTAAGCTGGCGCAAACAAACAAAACTCGAGCAGGCAGATTTCATGAAACGCGCGATTCTTCTCGTGCTGCTATTGGCTGTTGCCGGATGCGGTGGCGGACCAAGGCCACCCCGTAACCTGGACAACGCGTGCCTCATCCTGAACGAACGCCCGGATATCGCCCGCGCGACCCGTCAGGCGGAACGCGAATGGGGCATTCCGGTCCATGTGCAGCTGGCCACGATCCATCAGGAAAGCAGCTTCGTCCACAACGCCCGAACCCCGCATCGCTATGCGCTTGGGGTGATCCCGATGGGGCGACAAAGCTCGGCCTTTGGATACAGCCAGGCGCTTGACGGAACCTGGGACGACTATCGGGACGCCACCGGTAGCCGCCGCGCCAACCGGACCGATATCCGCGACGCCACTGATTTCATGGGCTGGTACATGAACCGGTCAGTGGAACGGCTTGGCATAGCCCCCGATGATGCGCGCAATCAGTACCTTGCCTATCACGAGGGCCATTCGGGCTATGCACGGGGCAGCTACAACGCCAAACCGTGGCTGCTACGCGTCGCCTCCCGGGTGGATGAACGGGCCGAGATGTATGAACGCCAATTGGTCGGGTGCCGCCGCTAGGCGGCCCGGCTATTCGGTGATTCCACGATCTCGCAGTTCCTGCGGGATGTTGAAATGGCGGGCCGGTATATTCCCGCCCTCTTCCAGTTCACCCAGGATCACCGTGGTGTTGAACCCGGTTGAATCGGTCACGATCCACTGGCGCAGCTCGACCGGCTCATCCGTGAAGACGAGCGTGATATAGCCGATATCGGGCTCTTCCGGGTCTTGGGCAATGATCCGCGTGGTGGTCTCATCGCCCTCATGCGACAGGATCATGTCCGACCGGTCGAGGTCCACGTTCCGCGCCAGGATCAGGTTCAGGGGGGTGCGCCGCAGCGGGTATTGTTCGGGCGCGGTATTGGCCCGGTCGTCGAATATGGCGACCTGCCCGCCCCCGGCCATGACCAGAAGCTCGCTGTCGTCATACTCGAACCGCATCCGGCCGGGCCGCTGGATATAGAGCGTTCCGGTGGCAATCGCCCCGTCATCGCTGATCTGGGTAAAGCTGGCTTCTGCCGTGCGCAGATCGTTCAGATAATCCGACAGATCCGACAGCGGGATCGGGTCGGCCATCGCGGGCAAAGCGGTGCAGGCGGCAAGCGCCGTGGCGAAAAGAAAACGTGTCATGGGTTCCATTTAATCACCACGATTGGCCATTGCACCTCACGTCCGCGCGATAGGGCGGATTACTGCTCAGGCACCAGCACCTCGCGTTTGCCGACATGGTTGGCGGAACTGACGACGCCTTCATCCTCCATCTGTTCGACCAGCCGGGCGGCCTTGTTGTAGCCGATGGCCAGCTTGCGCTGGATGTAGGAGGTAGAGCATTTGCGGTCCTTCGCAACGATCGCCACCGCCTGATCATAGAGCGCATCTTCGCCGGTCGTGTTGCCGCCAAGGCCCAGAACCGCGTCGATATCGCTTTCGCGGTCGTCGTCGGGGCCGTCCAGCACCGATGCCGCATAGTCCGGCGGGCCGAAGCTCTTCAGATGGCTGACAATCTCTTCGACCTCTTCGTCGCTGACAAAGGGCCCATGGACACGAGTGATCTTTGCACCGCCCGCCATATACAGCATGTCACCCATGCCAAGCAGCTGCTCGGCCCCCTGTTCGCCAAGGATGGTGCGGCTATCGACCTTGGATGTGACGTGGAAGGAGATCCGTGTCGGGAAGTTCGCCTTGATCGTGCCGGTGATCACGTCCACCGACGGGCGCTGCGTGGCCATGATGATATGGATGCCAGAGGCACGTGCCATCTGCGCAAGGCGCTGGATGCAAGCTTCGATCTCCTTGCCCGCGACCATCATCAGGTCGGCCATTTCGTCGACGATGACGACGATATAGGGCATCTTTTCGGGCGCGAATTCCTCGGTTTCGAAGATCGGATCGCCGGTTTCATCGTCAAACCCGGTCTGCACCGTGCGGCTGAACATCTCGCCCCGGTCCTGCGCGTCCTTTACCCGGCCATTGTAGCCGTCGATGTTGCGAACGCCCATCTTGGACATCTTGCGATAGCGTTCCTCCATCTCGCCCACGACCCATTTCAGGGCCACCACGGCCTTCTTGGGGTCGGTCACGACGGGAGATAGCAGATGCGGAATGCCGTCATAGACGGACAGTTCCAGCATCTTCGGGTCGATCATGATCAGGCGGCAATCCTCGGGCGTCAGCTTGTACAGCAGGCTGAGGATCATCGTGTTGATCGCCACAGACTTACCGGAGCCGGTAGTCCCCGCAATCAGCAGGTGGGGCATCTTGGCGAGGTTCGCGACCACCGGGTCGCCTCCGATATCCTTGCCGAGCGCCAGCGGCAGTTTCTGGGTGCCATCCCCGAAATCGCGGCTGGCGAGAATCTCGCGCAAGACCACCTTTTCGCGGTGCTGGTTGGGCAGTTCGATGCCGATCACGCTGCGCCCGGGCACGGTGGACACGCGGGCAGACAGGGCGGACATGGAGCGTGCGATGTCGTCGGCAAGACCGATCACGCGGCTGGCCTTCAGGCCCGGCGCCGGTTCCAGTTCGTACATGGTGACCACGGGGCCGGGGCGGACGCTGACGATCTCACCTTTCACGCCATAGTCATCCAGCACGTTTTCCAGCATCCGCGCGTTTTCTTCCAACGCCTCGTCGCTGAGGTGGTGGCGCTGGATACTGGCCGGGCTGGTCAGCAGGTTTAGCGGCGGGAATTCATAGGCCTGAGCCTTGTCATCCAGCGGCAGGGTCGGCTGCGCCTCGGCCCGCGCGGCGCGCGATTGCGGCAGAGTCCGTCGCTGCAATGGCTGCACCACGCGCTTGGGTTCCGTGGCTGCGACCGGGGTCGGCGCGGAATGCGCGACGGTCCGCTCCGAATGCGGCAGCGGGATGGTTTCGACGGGCATCTCCTCGACGAAATCCGGTTCTGAATGGGCTTGCGGCTCGGGCTGGTGAATGCGGGCTGCGGTCAGCGGAGGCTCCACACGCGCGGCGGTCAGGGGCGGTTCCACGCGGGCCGCCGTGATCGGGGGTTCCACGCGGGCCGACATATGCTCTGCCCGGCGCGCGGCAACGGCGGCTTGTACCGCGGATTGGGGTTCTTCCGCCTCGGGTTCCACCACGGTGCCCGGACGGCGCACACGGCTTTGGATCACCGAGGCGATCTTGCTGCGGATGCGATCATCATCCGGGGCTTCCAGATCGGAGGGGGCGACGGGCGCACGTTCCACCAGTTCAGGCTCCGGATCGGCAACCCGTTCGCGGCGCAGGATCGGCGGCATCCGGTCCAGCAGGCCGAGGCGCGGGCGGGGGGTTGCCTCCTCTTCCGGATAATCCGGTTCATCATAGGCTAGCGCATCGTCATCATAGCCTTCAGTCTGGGCTGCTGCCCGGCTACGGCGGCGCGCATGCATCTGCATGGCGGCCTGCCCGGCCCCACGGCCCGCCTGACCGAACATCGCCCCGATCCAGGCGAAGGAATTGATCAGCCCGACCAGCATGAACCGCAGGGCAATGCGCATTTCGCGCCCGTTCACACCCAGAACGAACAGACCAAGCGCAATCAGCGTCAGGAAGGACAGGGCGGCGAGGATCTTGAGACCGGTGCCAATGGCAAAGGGCAGTACGTTCAGCAGGGCGCCGAGTACGGTATCGCCGAAGACACCGCCGAGCCCATAGCTCTGAGCCCAGGTCGCAGGGGGCTGATGCGTCGCGGCATAGATAGCAGCCAGCGCCACGGCAATCGGCAGGAAGATGATGCGGCCAAGCGCGCGCTCGCCACCCAGATGCGCGGCCAGCCGCACGCCCCAGACCACGGCCCCAAGCGCGAGGCCATAAGCGCCCCAACCAACCACAAGCATCAAAAGCGCCGCGCAGGAGGCCCCGAACCGGCCAAGCAGGTTTTGCGGCACGGCGTCGGTGGCGGCCCACCAGCTGGGATCATCGGGATTGTAAGAGGCCAGCATCAGCGTCAGCGCGATCCCGGTCAGGATCAGCACGATCCCGAGCGCCTCGCGCCCGCGCTTTTCCAGCGCCGCCTGCATCGAGCTGTCCAGCAGCGGATCTCTCTGTCGCGTCTGATAAGCCATATCCCGTCACCTCACCTTGCATACAGGCAGTCGCGGAGCCTGATCAGCCCGCGCCGCATGTCGTCTTTTTGCGCCACCATCGCCACGCGGATGCGATCCGCGCCGGGCGTGTGGCCGTTTGTTTCGCGGGCCAGATAGGAGCCGGGCAACACCCGAACCCCGGCCTCGCGCCAAAGTCTCACCGTTGCCGCCTCATCGTCTTCGACAGGCAGCCACAGGAAGAACCCGGCCTCTGGCGGCGTGTAGCCGTCGAGCCCGGCGAAAATTTCGTCTGCAATCGCGTATTTCTCGGCATAGAGCGCCCGGTTCGCTGTCACGTGATCCTCATCCGACCACGCGCGCGCCGCCACCGCCTGCAACGGCCCCGGCAGGGGGGCACCGGCATAGGCGCGCAGCTGCTTCAGGCGTTTCACACTTTCCGGCCCGCCAGCGGCAAAGCCCGAGCGCAGACCGGCAAGGTTCGAGCGTTTGGACAGCGAGTTGAACAGCACCACCCGTTCCGGGTCCGCGCCCATTTGGGCGGCGATTTCCAATGCGCCACGGGGCGGCGCATCGCGGTAGATCTCGGAATAGCACTCATCCGCGAAGATCTGGAAATCGTGACGTTCCGCCAACCCTATCAGTTCCCGCCAATAGTCCTCGCTTGCCACAGCCCCCTGCGGGTTCGCGGGCGAGCAGATATAGGCAATCGCGGTGCGGTTCAGCACGTCATCCGGCAGGCTGGCATAGTCCGGCAGGTTCCCGGTAGCGTCCGTCGCGGGCACATAGACCGGCTCCGCCCCTACGGCCAAGGCCGCTACAGCATAGACCTGATAGAACGGATTGGGCGTCAAAACGACGGGCTGCTTACCGCCCTTGGTTTCCGGGCAGAGCGCGACGCAGGCGTTGAACAGCCCTTCGCGCGTTCCGTTCAGCGGCAGGATCTGCGTGGCGGCGTCGACGCTCACCCCATAGCGGCGCGCGATCCATCCAGAGATCGCTGCCTGCAAGTCCGGCGTGCCGTCATTGGCCGGGTATCTCCCGAACCCGGCAGCGTTTTCTGCGATGATCTGAGGCACCCAATCGGGGAAGGCATGTGTCGGCTCCCCGATCGTCATATTTATCGGATCGGCCCCCGGCGCATGGGGGTCGAGAAGCGCCCGAAGACGCGGGAACGCGTATGCTGGCAGGTTCGAAAACCGCTCAGGAAATGCCATATCTGCCTCTGGTTCAGGGTCGTTTTTCGCCCTGTTTGTCGGCAGGTTAACGGCTTGCGCGGCTTTGGTCCAGAAAAACGAACGCGTTCAGGGCGATTGCGGGGCGGGGCTGTGGCCTTCAGGCCAATGCCGTCTCCACCGCCTTGCCGATCCTGAGCAGAGCTTCCTCTCCGAACGGCTGGCCAAGCAGCATGATCCCCGTACCCGGCACGCCCGTGGGGATCGTCAGCGCAGACAGGCCCATCAGGTTGCCAACCCGTGTATTGCGCAGGGTCAGCAGGTTTTCGGTGACGTAGTAGTCATCGTCCTCCATCAGCCGGCCCGCATGGGGTGGCAGGTTCGGCGCGGTCGGCAACAGCACCGCGTCATAGCCCGCCACCTGCGCCGCCCAATCGCCGCGCAGGTGGTCGAGGAACTGCCAGGCTGACACGTAATCCGCCGCTGCGAACCCCGCACCGGACCGGAACCTGTCCAGAATGCGCGGGAACATCTTCTCGGGCGCGGCCTCAATCGCGTGTTTCCACGTTCCGTAAGCCTCCGAGGTGAATAGGATCGGCGACAGGTCCATCGCCGCCTCGATCCCGTCCACCGTGCCGTGGCTGATCTGTGCCCCCGCCTGCGCCATCCGGTCAATCGCATGGGCAAAACCCGCCGCCGGTTCCTCGCGCACATCATCGGTGTAGGTATCCAGCACCAGAAAGCGCCGCCCTTTCAGGCTCACCCCTTCAAGATCGGTAGGCTTGCTCCCCTCCATAACCGCGAGCAGCAACGCGCAATCCTCAACGGATTTTGCCAGCGGACCGACCGTGTCAAACCGCGCGCAAAGAGGCACGACACCCGTCAGAGACAGCCGCCCGGAGGTCGTCTTCAATCCAACCAAGTCATTGAAGGCAGAGGGTATTCGCACCGATCCGCCGGTATCCGACCCGATCCCCGCAGGTGCCAGTCCCCAGGCTGTAGAGGCCGCGGCCCCCGACGAAGACCCACCCGGCACAAGCTCGGGGTCATGGATGTTGGGCGGAGTTTCCGTCACCGGGTTGATGCCAAGGCCAGAGAAGGCCAGTTCGCTCATATGCGTCTTGCCAAGGCAGACCATGCCGGCCCGTGTGGCATTGGCCAGCACCTCGCAATCCTCATCCGGCACCCGTCCCGCCAACAGGTCAGAGCCCGATTTCGTCTCGTCGCCCGCGCTGTCAAAGAGATCCTTCCACGACAGCGGCACCCCATCCAGCAACCCGCGTCGGACCCCGAGCCGGGCGCGTTCCGACGCCGCCGCCGCTTCCGCCCTTGCCCGCTCCGGCGTGACAACGGAGTAGATGCGGCCCGCATATTCATGACCCGCAATGGCCTCCAGATAGGCCTCGGTCAGCTCCGCCGGGTCGATCTCCCCCGCCCCGATCGCGCGGCCCAGATCTGCCACCCCCAGTGTCTGCCAGTCGTCCCGCATCGCACGCCCTCCGCCATGTTGTCGCGGGCCACGCTAGCGGGGTCATGCCACATGGACAATCCCGCGCATGTGCCCATATTGCAGGGCATGGCAATGGACTCCGATATCCTGATCGTCGGCGGCGGCTTGAACGGCCCCTGTCTGGCGCTGGCCCTTAGCCAGGCGGGCCTCACCAGCACCGTGATCGACGCGCTGCCGGTGGAAACCAGTGACAGTGACCGCTTCGACGGGAGATCCTACGCGCTGGCATTGGCCTCGGCCCGGCTGTTGATGGCCCTGCGCGTATGGGACGATGTGAAGGAAAACGCGCAACCGATGCTGGAGATCAAGGCCAGCGACGGGCGCGCAGGCGAAGGCCCCGCCCCGTTCTTCCTGCATTTCGACCATGCCGAGATCGAGGAAGGCCCGATGGGCTACATGCTGGAGGACCGCTTCCTGCGCCACGCCCTGCTGACCCGGATGCAGGCCGACCCCAACATCACCCATCTGCCCGGCACCCGCGTGGTGGCGCAGGACACGACCGGCCCGGCAACCGTGACGCTGGAGGATGGCCGGACCCTGACCGCCCGCCTTCTGGTCGGCGCGGATGGACGGCAAAGCGGCACCGGTGCGCGCGCTGGCATCAAACGGCAGGGCTGGGATTACGGCCAGACGGCCCTGGTCTGTTCGCTGAAACACGATCTGCCCCATCACGGCATCGCGCATCAGTTCTTCATGCCCGCGGGTCCGCTCGCCATCCTGCCCCTGCCCGGCAATCGCTGCTCTATCGTCTGGAGCGAGACCCACGCGCGTGCCGCCGAGATCAACGCGCTGAACGACGACGACTATCTCGACGTGCTGCGCCCCCGCTTCGGGGACTTCCTGGGAGAGATCGCCCTCGACGGCGACCGCTTCACCTACCCGCTGAACCTGACGATCTCGGAACGGTTCGTGGACGAGAGGCTGGCACTCATCGGCGATGCCGCCCACGGGGTGCACCCGATTGCCGGTCAGGGCCTGAACCTAGGCTTGCGCGACGTGGGGGCGCTGGCAGAAGTGCTGACAGATGCCAAACGTCGGGGCGAGGATATCGCCAGCCTCCTGGTCCTCGAACGCTACCAGCGCTGGCGTCGCTTCGACACGGCCACGCTTGCCGCCTCGACCGACCTGATCAACAAGCTCTTCTCCAATGACAATCCCTTCCTGCGGGCCGGGCGCGATCTGGGCATGGGCCTCATCAACGCCTTTCCCGCCGCCCGGCGCAGCTTCATCCGCGAAGCTGCGGGCCTGACCGGCGATGTCCCACGGCTGCTGCAGGGCAAACCGCTCTGACCTTCTCCTTGTAAAAATACTCCCGCCGGAGGCATCCCAACCCGGCCACTGGCGCAACCCAAAACGCCAATCGCCTCCGTAGGCCACGCATCCGTGGCAACGCGGACCGACGAGGCCTCCGGCGTCAGCCGGGGGTTGAGGAGGGCCGCTCCCGGGTCGAGGCCGGCAGGCGGCGAAACCCCCATCAGTTCATGTTGATGTCCCGCCCCGCAGACCGGATCGACACCGAAAACCCCGCCAGAACGTCGATCAAGGCAATCACCATCAGTGTGAAGAACAGCGAGGTCGACGCCCCCGCCACCAGCAGGAATTCCACCAGGTAGACCACGAACACGACCGTGGACAGCAGGTGGTCGATGATCGACGCCATCCCGGTCACGGTCGATTTCATGATCTCCACGAACAGAACCAGCAGCGCCACCAGCACGATCACATCCCCTATGGTCATCGCCCATGTCCCGCCCGACATCATCTCGACCGTGAATAGCGACCGGACGAACGGATCGTCCGCCCCCATCAGGCCAAAAAGCCCTAGGTTGAACAGGATCAGGGGGATGACGAGCAACGGGATCTTGGAAAGCATGGCGACAGGTCCTAAAGAGAAAGAATACAGCTTCATCTAGCCTGTTACGGGAAAGCAGCGTCAAGTGTTACGAACAGCTTTCGGCCCCGGCGCAACATACGCGCGGGGCCGACAAAAGCAGCGATTGCGTTGGATCACCAGCCAGACAGCGGGATTGAGGCATTGTCGGCGGGGCGGTTGCCACGGGCCCGGTAGAAATCGGCATTGGCCGAGTTGGTAGGCATGCCCATGTCCCGAAGACGATCCGCATCCATCCGTGCAAGCTTGCGGGCTTCGCGATAGCTGCGGTCTTTCTCGATCAGGAAGGCCAGCAAGGCAGGGATGCCACGCATTGGGCGAACGGGGTTGGCTTCGACAATGGCGCTATCTGCGGGGATGTTGATCAGGTTGGTCATATCGGGTTCTCCCATTGGGTCTGTTGTTTCGATGACCACAGATTGCCCCTCGCCCGTCAGACCACCGTGAAATCCCCCGTGAAAAAACTGACGGCCCGTGCAATAGTTCCGTAAAAATCGCATCTTCTACCGTAATAAAGGGTCATCTCAGCCTGGACATGAACTCGGATTCCGCGATCACGCTGCACCTGTTCGGCCCCTTCGGTGTCAGCGACCCACAGGGCCGAAACCTTGAGGGTCTGTCGCGCAGGGGGCAGGCACTGCTTGCGTATCTGAGCCAGCAGCGCGGGATGCAGGCCGAGCGGGGACGTCTTGCGGATTTGCTCTGGAGCGACCGATCCGAAGAGCAGTCCCGCGCTTCTCTCAGGCAGGAACTCTCTACGCTGCGCAAACTGCTTCCACCCGGCCTGTTGGATGCCAACCGGCAATCGGTCTGGCTCGATGGCGCGCGCGTGACCCTTGATCAGTCCGGCCAAGGAAGCTTCATGGATGGGTTCGATCTGGCGTCTGAAGGCTTCGAAGACTGGCTTCGTGAACGCCGCATGACCGTGGCGACGTCAAACGATAACGACGGCGATGCGCCGGCAGTCTCGCCTCCGGATATCTTCACAAGACCCGCCGTCCTGCTTTTTGCCTTCGAGGCACTGTCTGCCGATGAGAATGACGCCCTTATTGCCGCAAGCCTGATCGACGATCTCAAGATTACACTCAGCTATTGGCGTTGGTTTCCGGTGATAGGCCCCGAGGCGATCGGCTGGAAGACGGCGAAAGACGGGGACATGCGCAGCATCGCGGCGCTGGTAAATGCGCGATACGCCATTACTGGCACTCTGCGTTGCCTGGGCAACCGTATTCGGATTTCTGTAAGCCTGACGGAAACCGAAACCGGGCGCCTGCGCTGGTCAGAGCAGTTCGACGGAACACTCGACGACATCTTCGAGTTTCAGGAAGATGTGAGCCGCGCCATTGTGGCCCAGCTTGAACCGCAACTCGCCCGCGCCGAGGCGGTTCGGATCGAACGATCCCACCCGGCCTCGGTCGGACCTTGGCAACTGGTGGCGCAAGCCGAGGAAATCGACCGCAAGGGCGGCGAAGGCTACGGGACGCCGGAAAGCAACCTCGAACAGATGCATCTGATGGAAAGTGCATTGGCGCTGGACCCATGCTTTGCGCCGGCACATGCCCGCATCGGGCGGATCTATTTCAGGGCGGGGCTGCTGGATTGGTACGAGGACCGGTTGGTGTGCTTTCACAAGGCCTTGGCAGCTACCAACCGGGCATTGGAAATCGACCCGGAAAACTGGGAGGCCCATGCCTATAACGGCCTGACAAATATTTTTGGCCTTCAGGAATATTCCAAAGGGTTACACCACGCCAACGAGTCAGTAAGGCTGAACCCCTCAGCCGCGCTGGCGCGCCATGCGCTTGGATGCGGGCTGGAATGGCTGGGACGCCCGCAAGAGGCATTGGAGCATCTGAACCTGATCTTCCGGCTGAACCCCAATCACCCCAACCGCGCCGCGGCCCTCGGCGACATCACGACTTGTGAATTGTTTCTCGGCAACCGGGACCGCGCCATTGACGCCGCAAAACGCCTTTTCGACATTGCGCCGGGCTATGCAAGGGGTTTGCAGCGCTGCGTGGTGACCTTCGGCTATTTTGATGAAACCGACCTTGCAGCCCGGTCGCTGGACCTGCTGCGAGAGGCACAGCCCGGTTTCGATGAGGCCTATATGCGCGAAACCTATCCCTATGTCCGCCCCGAACATGTCGAGATGGTGCTGGAGGGAATGCGCAAGGCAGGTGCCTTCGACCCATAGAGGCACTTAATCAAGCTTGCGCGCCTCGTCTTCCAGCATGATCGGAATGCCGTTGCGGATCGGAAAGGCCAGCCCTGCAGCGCGCGAAACCAGCTCCCCTGCATCGGCATCGTAGGAGAGGGTGCCTTGCGTCACCGGACAGACAAGGGCCTCCAGCATCTTGCGGTCGACTACCGAAGGCCGACTCATTGGATCACCTCATCGCTTGCGCCACCCCGGCAGGTGAATTCCATCAGCGCGGTGAGCGTTTCGCGCCGGTCCGTCAGGTGCGGAGCCTCCAGCAGCGCCTGTTTCTCCTCGACGCTGAACGGGCACAGCATCGACAGCGAATTGATCAGCAACTCGTCATCCGCTTCCTCCAGGCTGCCCCAATCGGTTTGCAGCGCTGCCGCCTCGAAATAGCGCGACAGAAGCTTCAGGAACTGTTCTCGGTCGAAATTCGGATCTTCCTCTTCCCGACCCAGATCGCGGGTGAAGTCGGACCAGTGCAGTTCGGCTTTCACATAGGGAGAGAACCCTGTCACCTCCCGCTTGATCCGAAAGCGAGACATGCCAGAAAGTGTGATCATGTAGCGCCCATCCTCGGTTTCCGAGAACTGCGTCACCCGCCCCGCGCACCCGATCTCGTGCAGACGCGACTGGCCTGGCTTGCCGCCTTCCAGAGGCTGCACCATGCCGATCAGGCGGTGCGGCGTCTTCAGACTGTCCTCCAGCATCGCAAGGTAGCGCGGCTCGAAGATATGCAGAGGCAGCCGCGCCCGGGGCAGCAGCAGCGCACCGGGCAGTGGGAAGAGTGGAATCGTTTCGGGCAGATCAGCCGGGGACATCATGCCTCACTATGTAGGCAGGAAGGCCAGTCAGGCAAACAGAAGCGACGAAAGCTTGCGCCGCCCCTTCAATGCCACCGGGTCATTTGGCTTCAGCGCCTCGAAAATGGTGAAGAGCTGCGCCTTGGCCGCCCCGTCATTCCATTCCCGATCCCGTCGGAACAGGTCGAGCAGTTGATCCACCGCCGCCTCCACATCACCGGATGCGTGCAAGGCCTGCGCATAGTCGAACCGCGCCTGATGATTGGCGGGATCGGCCTCTACCGCTGCCGACAGCTCTGCCAGCGAGCCTGCATCGGCGGCCTGACGAGCCAGTTCCAGCTGCGCACGGGCGGCTTCCAGTTCGGGCGAGCCGGCAATCGCCTCGGGCGCATTGGACAGCATCGCCTCGGCCTGATCCAGCTCTCCGATGGCCAGATGGGCGCGTACCAGCCCTCCATAGGCCCCGGCATGGTCCGGCTCTTCGCCAAGGATCGCGGCGAAGG